>CAWUWQ010000388.1:0-21346 GCA_963926065.1 uncultured Algoriphagus sp. | reverse complement strand
GGATCCGGGGAATTTTATAAAGTGTTTACCCCTTTTAGCAGAGTCTGGCTGGAAAAATACAATAAAACCAAGTTTAGCACACTGGATGAACTGAATTGGAAAAATTTATTCCAATCTGACAGCCTTCCAATTCCAAATTTAGCTAGTATGGGATTTCAGAATTCAGAGATCTCTATTCCATCCAAAACAGCAGATGAGGAATTGATCAGTCATTACGATGAAAAAAGGAATTTTCCCGCAGTAAAAGGAACCTCGCGATTAGGCATCCATCTTCGTTTTGGGACGATTTCAATTCGTAAACTTGCCAATACAGCTGCTTCACTTAATGCAACTTTTCTGAATGAATTGATCTGGCGAGAATTCTACATGTTCATTTTAGCCTATAATCCTGCAGTTATTGATAAGGCTTTCAAGCCTGCTTATGATCAGATCCCATGGCGAAATAATGAAAAGGAATTTGAAGCTTGGTGCAAAGGTATGACTGGATATCCAATCGTAGATGCTGGAATGCGCGAACTCAATGAGACAGGTTTTATGCACAATCGAGTAAGAATGATTGTCGCATCTTTCCTTACGAAGCACTTATTGATCGATTGGAGATGGGGGGAAGCATATTTTGCAAAAAAATTATTGGACTATGAACTGGCCTCAAATAATGGTGGCTGGCAATGGGCTGCAGGTACCGGTACAGACGCTCAGCCCTATTTCAGGGTATTTAATCCAACTTCTCAAACCGAAAAATTTGATAAGGATTTGAAGTATATTAAAAAGTGGGTCCCTGAATTTCAGACAGAAAAGTATCCAGAACCGATTGTAGATCATAAATTTGCTAGACAACGAGCAATTGACACTTACAAATCAGCACTAAACTCATGAATATCGGCGACCGAGTAAGACTCCTCCACGGCAATGAAGAAGGGACCATTCGAAAGATTTCCTCCAGCGGAAGAATAGAAGTAGAGATCGAGGATGGTTTTATCATCCCAGCTCAAAAACAAGAGCTGGTGCTCGTCCATGAGTCAGAAAAAAAACACTTTGGCGGCAAAACTGAAGAAGCTTCAAATATAGAAACACCGCTACCAATTTCGGCACCGAAAGACCAAGGCTTATATTTGGCTTTTGTACCGATCAATGATCAAAGCCTCAGTCTCTATCTGATCAATGACAGCCATCACGGCTACCTTGCTCACACTTCAGAAGTTCATGGGTCGAACCACAGAACCCTTTTTGCGGATAAGCTCCAAGCTGGAGAGGCGAAAAAATTCGATGACCGCTTGCTCAAAGAAATGGACGAATGGCCTGCTTTTTTACTTCGATTTATTCCAATTCAGCAAAAGCTTGAAAAAGCGATACCGGCTTTTGAACGCACGATCCGGATGAAGCCAACGCAATTCTTTAAGCATCTCAGCAAAGCTCCAAGACTAGACAAGAATGCATATGTATTTGCACTAGAGCAGACTACAAAAGAACTGGACATTCGAGCACTGAATCAAGATTTAAATCCCCTAAATTCTAAATCGGAGCAAATCTCCACAAAACGCCCTGCGGCTTCAATTGATCTGCACATTGAAAAGCTTGTAAAAGAGTCTAAGGAAATGAGTAATTCGGAAATATTACGAATTCAGCTAGAGGCTTTCGAAAAAAATCTGGACCAGGCAATTGCCTCAGGAATGGACCAAATCACATTTATCCATGGCATCGGAAATGGGGTGTTACGAAAAGAAATTCATAAGCGTCTGAGCCAAATCCAAAATATTAAGTACTTTCAGGACACGCAAAAAGATAATTGGGGCTACGGAGCCACTCTCGTGCGAATCTCTTAAAATGTCAGGAAGTCTTTCTCCAGTTTTTCAAGTTTTTGAGCAGCAATTTGCCGAAGCCAAAAGTCTATTTCTAGAGCTAGGAAAGCAGATCAAATCCAAAAAAGCCATTCCATTATCTGCAAAAATGAGTTTTTTGGAGATTTATACAGATCTCCTTGCGAAAATTCATTACACGAAGGAAGGTTTGAATTTTGATATTTTTTCAGACTTCAAACAACTGAAAAAAAAACTTCACAAGGTCCATCATTTAAAATTGGTGGAAAAAAGTCTTCATGATCAAGAACTCAAATCGGAATTAACCTACGGTGGATACCGCGAGTTTTTAGCATATCAAAAGAAGCAACTCTATATCCAGACTTTCGATATGGTCGTTGGAAGTACTCTGAAAACTTGGGAGGACTTCTACCAAAAATGTGAAAAATCTAGCCGTGGGATAAGACCTTTAATGGTCAATACAGCAATCAATCAGATTATTCAGGAGGAACTCGAATATCTAGGACTCGATTCAAAAGGTGCGATGGACAGTACAGTACTTCGCGATGTTTTTGAAGGATTGCGAAAAATCATCATTTATGAAAATCTACTCATTCATTTAGGATTCAATCCAATCTTTGTTTCCAGCATCCATACTGAGATAGAGCAGCTTAAAGACAACCTCAAACCTTGGTATTCGAATCATATTGCAATACAATCACTAACCAGCTACCCAGCAGAACAGCAGGACGTATCTAAAAAATACCTGAAATGGGCGAAGGATCTTAAAGAAGAAAAGCAGCTCCTGAGTATCCAAGCGGAGCGGCAGACCAAAATTCTATTCAAAAAGATATTGGTTTAATTACCAAAAAAAAAGTCGCTCGCAAGTCACGAACGGCTTTCATTAATTAGTGTTTTTTGATTTAAATATTCGAAAGGGCATTTGACAAATCATTTTTCAGATCTTCAGCATCCTCGATCCCAACACTTAGTCTAATTAGGGAATCAACCAAACCGACCTTTTCACGCTCTTCTTTAGGAATGCTGGCATGTGTCATACTCGCAGGATGCCCACAAAGTGACTCTACTCCACCAAGTGATTCTGCCAAGGCAAAAATAGAAAAACTCTCCATTACTATTTTTGCATCTTCTATTCTATTTCCCTTCAAAGAAAAGGAAATCATCCCTCCAAAATCCCGCATTTGACTTTTAGCTACTTCGTGATTAGGATGATCTTCAAAACCCGGCCAGTAAACTTTCTCAATTTTGGGATGATTCTTAAGGAATGCTGCGATAGTCTTTCCGTTCTGAGAATGACGCTCCATACGCAGGTGGAGTGTCTTTACTCCTCTTAGCACTAAGAAACAGTCTTGAGGTCCGGGAGTAGCTCCGCACGCATTTTGAATAAATACCAACTGAGAAGCGAGCTCATCATCATTCACGACCAATGCACCCATCACGACATCAGAATGTCCACCAAGGTACTTAGTCACTGAGTGCATCACGATATCAGCTCCGAAATCCAAAGGATTCTGAAAATAAGGCGAAGCAAACGTATTGTCAACAGCTAAAATCAAGTTATTGGCTTTGCTTACAGTAGCCATAGCTTTCAAATCGATAATATTCATCATCGGATTTGTCGGAGTTTCTACCCAAATCATCTTGGTGTTCGAATTAATCTTCGCCTCAAGCTCTTTAGTATCCTTCATCGACACAAAGTGGAATTTGATGCCATAGCGCTCAAATACTTTGGTGAAAAGTCGATAAGTGCCTCCATAAAGATCATTGGTACTGATGATTTCATCACCCGGATTGAAGAGCTTTACCACCGCATCGATCGCACCTAATCCCGAGGAAAAACAAATGCCATGCTTTCCATTCTCCAAGGCTGCAAGATTTCGCTGTAAGGCTGTGCGAGTAGGGTTATGTGTTCTTGAATATTCATAACCTTTGTGTTCGCCAAGGGAGGGCTGCACATAGGTTGAAGTCTGATAAATTGGAGTCATAATCGCCCCGGTGGCAGGATCAGGTTCTACACCTGCATGAATAGCTTTTGTGCCAAATTTCATTATAAATAGGTTTCTAATGTTTAATAAGACTTTAGAATTCACTTAATATGGGTGTAATCAAGCGAATCCTACTATACTTACACTTGTAAAGTATTTTGAGTTCGAAAATTCCTAAAGATGACAAAAAACGGTAGTATTTTCAAAGTTATCCAAACCTACTTCAAGAAGAAGCCGATTAGCATTATAGCTTGGCTCTGGGTGAGTTTGATGCCGATTTTGGGATCAACAATTTTGATTTTGAATTATGAAACCATCAGCAATTGGAAATTAGGTTCAGTTTTAGATTATACGATTTACACCTTATTGACTGCTTTACTCATGGGGTTAGCTTTGCTTCCTACTACGTTGACAGCATTAGCTTCAGGTTTTTTTATTGGTTGGATGGGCTTGCCATTTTTGATTTTAGCATATTCTTTAGCATCGGTGATAGGATACTTTTTAGGTCTGCAAAGTAACTCCGGCCTACTTGAAATTCTCTTTACCAAAAACCCAAAACTAAAATCCGAGCTAGACTCACGAAAGGGAAAAGAAGGATCGTTAGTTTTTTTTGTGCGAATTAGCCCAGTAATCCCTTTTGCTATTTCCAGTTTCATTTTCGCTTCAATGCAGATTTCGCTTCGCAAAGTTTTGATTTATGGCATTCCAGGAATGCTACCGAGAACACTAATCTCATTTGGCACAGGAGTTCTAGCCAGTTCTTTTTTGCTTGCGCAAAAGTCCTTGAGCTCCCCAATGCAGTGGGGAATCGGAGCCATTTTATTGATTTTTGGAGTATTAGGAATATACAACTACTTGAAAAAGCAATCCTAATCCAAGCTTGATTACCTCAAGAGATACATCTTACCATATCCTTTTTTAAAGGCTTTATCTCCGGCAGTTGGTCGATGTTCCATGAATTGGCCATTTTTCCTGATCAAAACTCGGTAGATATACACCCCATTTGCCAGTTGATCACCAAACTCATCTCTTCCATCCCAAGCGTATTCGGTTAGGTTGTTTCCAATTCGGATTGGGCCTAATTCATTTTGCAAGATCTCCCGAACCACCTTTCCGGTGACAGTCATGATTTGAATCTTGATTTCATCAGGCACTTCCATACCAGTCACGGTAAACACAAATCTCACACTCGTGCTGAATGGATTTGGGTAAGGATAGAAATTAGTGATTTGTGATTCATTGATGACCTCAAATTGAATTTCATAAGGCTCAAGTGAATCTTCATTGGTAATTCGAAGTGTGTATATCCCATCTTCCAATGGTCCCGGAATAAGGGAAACTTTGAAGTCATTTTCCTCCGAAGCAGGAGTCCAAGTCAAATTTGGATTGGAAAAATTCACCTTAGAGTATTGACAACCTTCGCAATTTTGCTTGAGGAAGAGCTCCAAACCCAGCGTGTCCTTTTTATAAATCAGCGTTTGATTATTCTTCAAAAGCGCGGTGATCATCACATTAGGTGAGACAATATCCCCATCCATGATATAGATCCCATCAAAATTAACGTCCAACAGCGAGGTGGAATTATCCCCTTCAACCAAGAAATAGGCACCTAAATCAACCTGATTGTTTCGGAAAGTCTGTTCTTTCTGGATTCTTGGATTCGCGAATACTGTCAATTGATTTTCACCAGCTTTTCCTATCGAATTAAACTCTATCGTAAAGTCAAAGGCATCTCCTGCTTTTAAGCTCGGAAACTTCTTCGTAAAGTTCTCAAATTTTTTACTACTTAGGTTCGTAAAGGTCCAGTTCACCTGAATAGAGTCAAGAAAGTTATAACGGGACACATTCTTAAATTGAAGTTCCAACCTTCCATTTTCACCCTCCCTCAGATTAACCTGTTCTCTAGCTGACTTCAAAATCAATGCACCTTCAGGCACTCCGCTATAGTTCACTTGCCATTTATCTAACTGGGACGGAGCAGTAGAACTCACATCATCCATGTCGTATTTCAGACGGAGGTAAGGATAAGTATTTGAGTCGATAAAGGACAGGTCAATTTCTGAATCTCGGGCGGAAGGAATAAGGGTTACCTCTTCCCCATTTTCTTTGACACCCAAAACATCAAACCCAGTCAACTCCTCATTGATCCAATCTCGTGTATTTACTTGCTGAAAGAATCGCTCCCAGTTCGAAGCAGGTCCTACTAGAGGCGTGATAATTGTCCCTGAAGTAAAATACCCAACTAAATTTGTATCAAAAGAAAGGGTCTGCTTATTTGCTGGCACCTCGAAATCCTTATTTCCTACGATCTCAATTCCTTCACCGGAGCGCATCCCTTTCCTACCATAGAGAATGTAAGGTTCCCCATTTTTCAAGGAGCGAAGAGTTGTTTCATTCGCACCAAGTTCTTTTAGCCCATTGATTGCAGGATCAGGCCAACCTTCGAACGTCACATTCCCAACCGAGAAAATAACGACATAATCTCCCGCCTTCACATTTTTCACATAGTCGAGGAGAATCGTTTGACCTGGAGTCGTGATCCAAGCATTCTGGATGCTTTGAATCATTTGAGGGACTCGCCCACAAGCCCGTGAATCCAAAATATCAAACCCCTGTATCGGAATAGCCAAGTATGGCATTAGAGTTTTTTGGTCAAAAGCCACCAATCCCAAAGAACCATTTGGGCAAAGTCGGCTATTGGCATTGTTTACATTATCCAGAATCTGTGGAATCTGATTCAAATAAAACTGAGTATTCCGAAATGAAAGCGTATCTACTGCAGCTCCCACCGTAAATACTTCAAAGCCCAATTTTTTCTCTATGTAATTCCAGGACTTTTCCGCTTCATTATAGGTCAAATTAGTGAGTTGACTTTTCTCCAGCTGAGGCACAGTTCGTTGAGTCCATCCATTTGATCCTTCAGGAATATAGGAGAAAGAGGAATTAGTCCATGAATCTGTTTCACCGGGATTGACATCTTGAAATCTCGATCTCCAATACAATGTCAAGCTATCAGTACTTGATGGAAGTATAACAGGCCATTCGGCTAGACCTCTTGTAGTAATTCTGATTTCCTTTCGGAAGGGAGAGTTATAGCTTGTCGCGCTGTCCAATTGAATAATCAGTGTTCGATCGGTGATGGTTCGAACAGGCGTCTGTGCAGTCAAGGTCACTGCTGTAGAAGAAGTGATTCCAAAATCCACCGGACTCAAATTAATCGGGCCGCTGAGTGGGATAAACTTAGAATGAGTAATCGAATTATTGGTAAAGTTTAATTCGTCGACATTTTTAGCAGAATTTACCTCAATGAAAAAAAGATTCTCACCTGCTGATTCTAATCCTGTGTTTGGGATAGAAAAAACGACGGTATCCGCGCGAGAAACCGAAGGGATTTTTACTACTGGAAATAAAATAGAAGTCCCATTGGAAAGCTGTCTACCAATTTTAAAATCAATCGAATCTTGATCTACCCGCCCAATATTTCGTATAACAAAACTCAATTTCAAACTATCCGAAAGTACAGTAAGCGGATCATTTTCATCAAAACTGGTCAAGGAAACCTCCGCGACATTCAAACTATAATCAGCCTTGTTTGCTGGGAACATTCGGATCCCGGGATCTCCAAAATTGATCATCTGTTCCATGTGGATAACATTCAATGGCCCCAAACCGTACCGTTGGATGAAATTTTTCTCTGTTTCCATTTTGACTTCACCGAGTGTACGATAGATCAATGAGCTATCTGCAAATGCGGATTGATAAAAAAATTCAGAATATCTCCTCAAATACACATCCACTCCGGTTGAAGAATTAGCTAATACGGCGACTGCACCTTTTTGAGGTGTCATCACCCAGTCTTCACCTTGAGTATAGCCTGAACCATAGGCACTTCCATAGTCACACCCATTGAAAAGCATGACTGGGTACTTTCCTCTGTTTTGATAATTCAAAGTAGGATCTGATGCAAATCCGATCTCAATATCAATAACAGTCGGAGATCCATGACCAAAAAAGGTTACCAAAGATTTTCCTTCATTCAGATCACCGGTAATGTCAATCACCTCAATCGAGGAGTTAGATCGCTTTCGGTAGGTCTTTACATTTCCGCCCAAAAAAGGCCCCTCTGCTATGCTTTTGAATCCATTTAACCAGTTAAAATAACGGTCCAATTCGAATTCAGAAACTCCACCGGCCAAGTGAATGAGTTCCTTTTGCCAAGGTCCCGAAATAGCTACCTGATCTTTTTCGACTATTTTATCTAGGTAATCAGCTAACTGCTGCGAATTTCTGGCTGGAATTCTTCCAATGGCGATTGCAGGAGAATTAGGATTTTCAAGATCCAAATTCAAGGCATAAACATTATCAGAAAATGGGTAACCTCCAGCAGGAATCAGGTCTTGAAAATTGAAAGCCTCCTGATTATTTCGATAAAAATATGTCACCCCCCCAAGCCTTCCCGTGGAATAAATCGCCAAGGATCTACCTGAAAGCAGAAGATGCGTGGGCTTGTGAACTGGATAATAGGCTTTAAGAAATTCATAAATCCCCAAAGACGTTTTTTCTCCAAAGGAAAACTGATTATACAAATCTTCGACACGGACCACCAGCGTATCAAATCCACCGCCAGCTGGAGAAGAGCGGTGACTTGCATAGGCTTTTATCGGATTGGGATATTGTTTGGAAGACTTCTCCAATTCACGATGACTCACGATAATGTAATTCGCTGGCTGAGCAAGTAAATTCCTAAATCGGACTGACTCCATTTTAGCAACTGTGATCGCTTTTTCCTCACGTTGAATCCAAATTTTGCTCGTATCGGAAACAGCTGCTGCTTGGAAACTTATCGATTGGCTTCCAGCCGTAAACAGGATTCGCTCAGGATTCTCAGGGTTTCTCAGATTAAGCCCCAAGTAGTTTCCACTGACTGCATTCAGTTGAATTCGCTGGTTCCCGGGGGGAACGATGAAAAGCTCAGAATCAAAACCTCCTGAACCTACATTTTTTAAAAAAACCAGTTTTGCATAGGCAACCGAGACGTTGTCAGTTGCATCGGGTCCGGCCGATTGGATTCCAATGACAATACTTCCATCCGAATTAAAGTCACTCATTTGAAGATTGAGCTCTAGGGATGGATAATTGAAAAACTGGTAAGAGATCGTTCCTACTACGCGCTGAGAAGCAGCAGTCTTTCCAGCCAAAATCCGAGTCACATGATTATTATAAGATCTGCCGACCAGCCCAATTTCTAATTTGGCAGTACCTGAATTTGGGACTGTACCTAAAGTTGAGAAATTCAATTGTCTGGTATTTCCCTTAGTAATAATCGAACTCACCCAACCTTGACCCACGTCATATTTGGATAATCGAAAATCAAAAGTATAGCCTTGTCCAAGTGAATATTGTTCTGAAAAAATTTGAAGTTTCTCAGTTCGATATTGATTGAGCACAGGTAGAGATGCAGCAGGCGCGCCTCTTTGGACCATTCGCTTCCCAACTTGCCCTGGCGCTACACTAAGGAAAAATGAAGTGGTATCGGAATAAGTATTGAAATAAGGGTTAGGAATCGAGTCAAAATCACTATAAAGCAATCGATCTAGAGTCGCATCATTGCGAAGCCCGAAGAAATCTATATAATCTCCCGAATCAAAACTTCCATCATCTCCTCCCTGGACATGAATTGCTATTTCTTTTCCACGATGGAATAGTCGAAGAGCTGCTGGATTCAATGTTGAGGTAACAATACCTGAATTGCTTAGCGTTTGAGCCGAAATCCGATGAATCCCGTCCACAGAAGTAGGAATCTTGTAATAGGTCTCATCATAGGAGTACCATGGAACTTGCTGCGCAAATACCATGGAAGTAAGGAAAACCAGGAAGCTTCCAAATAAGATAGCTTTAGACTTCATCAATTTTCTCCGAATTTAAATTTCCTAAAATCTGGCGCCAATCGCTCCAAACTAACGCGAACACTGAACACATGTGAATACGGAGTCTCCGATACATTGCCTATGTCCGATAGTGCATAATCAATCTGGAACCGCTCACTTAGAAATACGCCAATTCCCATGCTGGGTTGAAAATTGAGACTTTTATTCCCATCAAAATCCTTGATGTATTGAAAATTGCCAACTCCAGCTCTCAAGAATGCGAGGTTTTGGAAACTTGCCTCCAATCCAAAACGCGGGTCGATGCTAATCAATTCGGTGCTGATAACCGTATTTCGATTGCCATCAAATGTCATATCCAAATCCAAAGCTGTCAGTAAACCAAAGTCGCTTCCGATTTTCCATTGATAGGAAATACTTGAGATAGCCCTTGGCAAAGTCAGTTCTACGGAATTGATTGGGATTTCATTATTAGTCTGAGAATAAATATCGCGAACGAGCTCCGCATTGTGTGACCATGCGTTGAATGTGGTCGTAATATCGCGAACCATCAGCCCCATGGTTAATCTATCTTTAACATAAATCCCTCCAATATCCAATCCAAAACCCCAAGCTTGAGCAAATTTTCCAACATTCCGATGGATCACTTTTGCATTCATCCCCACTTTAAAATGATCCGATAAATCTCGTGCATAGCTTAATAGCAAGGCATAATCTGCTGCATTAAAAAATTGGATATTATTATAATTTAATGCGCCATTGGCATCATAAAGAAAGCGTGTATCTGGAATATCATCAACTCCAAATCGAATTAGTGACACAGCGACTTGACTCTCTGATTTGATTGGGGTAGAAAAAGCTAAATAATCATATTGGGCTACACCAGCGAAATACTCCGAATGCATCAAACTGAAATCATATTTATGCTGGATTCCCATCAAGGCTGCTGGGTTCCAATACGCAGCAGTGACATCACGTGCGGATGATACTTGTGCACCACCCATTCCTAGTGCTCGAGCACCAACCCCAATACTCAGAAATTCATTGGAATACTTCGGTGTAATATCCTGAGCATATCCGTAGGACAGCCCTAAACCGAAAATGCTTAGTAGAATACAAACACACCTTATTATCAGAACCCCTTGTTTCACTTTCCAAAATAAAGCAAAATCCATTAGTTAAATAATTCAAGGCTAAAAATCTTACTTCTAATCAATACATCTGTACGTTTTCGTACATTTTATTGTACGGATTTTAATATCTATAAAGATGGGGCTAAGAAATTGAATTTGAAGGGGAAAATAATCTCAGTTTGATTCCATTTCTAAAAAATAGGCTTTAAGGCAAATTAAAGAGGTTTTTTCTTTTCTATTTTCCAGGAAATAACTAGTTATAGCAAGGAATCAGGTTATACAAGGTAGTCTGGAAAAGATTGGTATCATTTTTCTTTCATGAGTGTCAAAAGGAATTCAATTTCCTGTCAAAAAAGAAAATTTAATCACCTTACAATGAATGTTGCCAACACACAGATTCAAATGCGCAAAGGACTCTTGGAGTTTTGCGTTTTGCATATCATCTCCAGAGGCGAAGTTTATACCTCAGACTTGATCGAAGAGCTTACCCAAGCTCAGATGATAGTAGTGGAAGGGACACTATATCCACTTCTCAATCGCCTCAAAACAGCTGGACTAGCAGAATATCGCTGGGTGGAATCAGAATCAGGACCACCGAGGAAATATTACTCAATCACAGAATCAGGTAAGGAATTTAAATCAACCCTCTTCGAAACCTGGTCCGCATTGGTCAACTCCACCCTTACTATCACTACTAAGAATTGAATTCATGAAATCGCACGCAAATAAAACCTTTCGCTATGACCAAACAGGTAAGGAATGCGCTCGAATCTAAAATGACACACACATGAAAAAGACGATAAGCATCAACATCAGTGGAATTCTCTTCCACATCGAAGAAGACGGATATGATAGCCTCCGGAAATATCTGGATGCAATTAATATTCACTTTTCTTCCTACTCAGATAATCAGGAGATCATCTCCGATATCGAAAACCGGATTGCCGAGATTTTTCTCAGCAATCTAAAAAACAACAAACAAGTCATCACAGCTGAAAACGTGGAGAAACTCATTGAAAAAATGGGGACCATCGCTGATTTCGTAGCTGTAGAAGATGGTAAACCCGAAAGCAACATCGATTTGGATTCTGAAGAAAAAGAGGAAGATCCTTATAAATATGTCACCCCACCCAACTCAGAACCGGGCGGTTACAAAAAACTCGTCAGGCTAGAAAACAAGAAAATACTAGGAGGCGTATGTGCCGGATTTGCAAAGTACTTTGCCATCGATCCACTTTGGACACGTTTGATAGCGATCCTGCTCCTATTCAGCGGTAATTTCAAACTCAACTTTGGGTCATTTGACATTTTCCCATTTAATAATTTCAACTTAAACCTCAGCTTCGGGATTTTTGCTGCTATTGCCTACATCGTGCTTTGGGTCATTTTACCAGTTTCTTATGACCTTACAGAAGATAAAAACATCAAAAAACTATATCGGAATCCAGATGACAAAGTGCTTGGCGGGGTTTCCAGTGGACTTTCAGCCTATTTTAATTTTGAAGTACTTTATATCCGTTTAGCTTTTGTCCTTCTGATTGTAGCTGGCGGTTCTGGAATCCTGATTTACTTGATACTTTGGATTATTACTCCTGTCGCAAGTTCGATTACCGAGCGAATAAGAATGAAAGGTGGGGAAATCACGCTGGACAATATTGATTCGACGATCAAAGAAAACCTAAACCCCGGCCCAATCATCCCAGAGTCCCGTACTAAGACAATTCTACTGACTCCATTCCGGGTTTTGGGTCAAGTCATTGAAGCCATTGGGAAAGCGTTGGGACCTGTAGGAATGGTCATTCTTACCATTATTAGGGTGATCTTTGGTTTGATTGTATTCTTTATAGGATTAGCCTTTACGATTGCCCCTATAATAAGTCTATTTGTCTACTTTGGCCTTTTTACCAATGATGACTTTGTCGTATTGATGGAGAATTTCCCAATCGAACTCTTCAGCAATATTGTGCCAGTATGGTTAGTGGTTGGAGCCTCATTCCTATTGATCATACCTGGGATTATAATAATCCTACTTGGTTTAAGTGTCCTGGCACAGAAAAGCCTAATTGGTGGTCGTTTTGGACTCGTGGCTTTAGGCCTTTGGCTCCTCTGTGTCGGAATTTGCGCTTTCCAAATTCCTAGAATAGTGGTTCAGTTCAAAGAAGAAAACTGGCATAAAACAGAAGAAGTACTTCCAATAACTGGAAGAACCCTGATACTCCAGCTCAATCCAATTGGAGAGGAATCTACATTCAATGAAGTAAATTTAAAGTTAGAAGGCACATCTGATAGTTTGGTAAGGTTAAAGCAGGAATATTTCTCCAGAGGAAAAACTAAAGCTGAAGCGATGAATAATGCCAAAGTGATGGTCTACAACTATAATTTATTAGACTCAATTGTCACATTTGACGAAGGTTTTGACATCAACTCTATCGATGCTTTCAGAAATCAAAAGCTGAATTTGATCCTCGAAATTCCTTTTGAAAAGCCGTTTATCATGGAGCGCTCACTGCTGGAAGTACTGCGGAATACAATCTACCGAAACGGATACAGATCCTCGGATCTTTCTTCTAAGACGGTATGGACTTTCAATCAAAAGGGACTTGTCTGCTTGACCTGCGAAATTGAAGAAGCGGAGAAAGAGTCAGATGAAGAAATTGTGATTTCTGACTCGACCGAAGTCTCCAAACAAACACTCGACAGTCTAAGTAAAGTGAGATATAAAGACTCAACGGCAGTAATTCTGTAACCAAAAGCACCCGACTGGGTGTTTTTTTTTGTACCTTCTAAATGAGATTAATTACTATGGATGTAACTGTAAAGTTTTTAGGAGGTGCTGGGTCTGTCACTGGATCTCGCTATTTAATTGATATAGGGGAATTTGAATTCCTTGTGGATTGCGGATTATTCCAAGGTCGTAGAGACCTCCGAGAAAGAAATTGGGACAAATTCCCTATGCCCCTTGGTGAAATGGAAGCAATCGTACTGACTCATGCCCACTTGGATCATATAGGTAGCCTACCGCGAATCGTGAAACAAGGATTCAAAGGGCCGATCTATTGTACCGAAGCGACTGCTGAGTTGGCTAAAATCCTTTTGTTGGATTCCGGCAAATTACAGGAAGAAGAAGCCGAGTATGCCAAAAAGAAAGGCTATTCTCGTCACGATGATCCTCAGCCACTATATACTCAGGAAGATGCTGAGGCGGTTTTTCCAATGCTTGTTCCAAAGCCATTTGGAAAAGCTTTTTCCATTCATGATTCCATAGAAGTTACTTTTTACCATGCTGGCCATATTTTGGGTGCATCCATCGTCAAGATTGAAATCAAAGGTGACTCTCAGACCAAAATCCTGGTTTTTTCAGGAGATCTGGGAAGGAGCCATGACCCGATTCTCTTTCCTCCTACATTGATCCCAAAAGCGGATATCATTTGGATCGAGTCTACTTATGGAGATCGAAAACAACCTCCAGTAAAGGCTTCCGAGGAGCTAGCCTCTGCCATTTTAGACACATTTGACCGAGGCGGTCTGGTGATAATACCTGCATTTTCCGTAGGTAGGACACAATTGGTCCTGTACTATTTATTCCACCTTATGGAGAAAGGGAAAATCCCTAAAGTTCCGATTTTTCTTGATTCTCCGATGGCTATTAATACAACTAAGCTCTATGAGGATTTCCATGAGGATCATAAATTAAATGCTGTTTTGGAAGAAGCGGACCATCATCCTTTTAAACACCCACAGCTTCATTATTACCAAAAGCAGGAGCAATCCAAATCTCTGAACGGATTCAGGGGAAATGCCATTATTCTCTCTGCCAGTGGCATGGCGACTGGAGGGCGAGTTGTCCATCACTTATATAATCGTTTGCCGTATAAGCAAAATGGAGTGATTTTCGTAGGATTCCAAGCCGAAGGAACTAGAGGAAGAAGATTAGTGGATGGAGAACCCCAGATTCAGATTTATGGAAATGCTGTCGAGGTAAAAGCCAAAATATACAGTATAGATGGACTCTCTGCTCATGCAGATCAAGACGAACTCATGGAATGGGCTGAAGGATTTGTAGAGAAGCCGAAAGTTGCCTTTGTTGTTCACGGCGAAGAGAAAGCCTCTGAAGTTTTAGCCAAAAAGCTTCATGAAGAATTAGGATGGAATACAATAATCCCAAATTATCTGGAATCAGTTTTGCTTTTTGACGGAATATGAAAAAGAAAAAATCTTTACCATTGGCCTTTTTCCTGACTACAATAATCGTTTTGGTAGCCTTCACTCAATGTAAATCAATGAAATCAGAAGATCAAGGAGTAAAAGGAACAGTTACTTGGTTAGAAGGAAATCACATGCCAACGATAAAATCTGATGATCAAAAAACAACTACTGGAGCAACTAATAATGGGACTCTTGTAAAGCGTGTGATTAAAGTATATCCACTCACAAATCTCTCGAATGCTCGAATGGAAAACGGGTTATTCCAATCGGTTAATGGCGAACCAGTGGCAGAAGTAAGTAGTGATGAAGAAGGTCACTATTCTTTAATTCTCCCTCCGGGAAAGTACTCTATCTTCACAGTAGAAGAAGATGGCTTATTCGCAAATAAATTTGATGGAGAAGGAAATATCGAACCAATATTAATCACAAAAGGCGAATGGGTTCAAAAGGATATTGTAATCAATTACAAAGCTTATTTCTAAAAAGTAAATTAGAAATTCACTTTTTTTTTAAAGTTATATTTAATTGAATATAAAGTAATTAAGAATTTAATCAC
The DNA here is from genome assembly GCA_963926065.1 of uncultured Algoriphagus sp. Classification (GTDB taxonomy): domain Bacteria; phylum Bacteroidota; class Bacteroidia; order Cytophagales; family Cyclobacteriaceae; genus Algoriphagus. The sequence continues at coordinate 5,764 of CAWUWQ010000388.1, read as the reverse complement.
GGCGTTAAAACCGCTTTATTCAAAATATTTTAACTTTTTTTCACTTCCAATGCAACCATTTTTCCAACCCTAGCATCTACTTCATTGAAAACAAAAACCAATGTTCAGCAGAACTAATTTTTCAACAGAGTCAGGTTTAATACAGGGTTGCCTTAAAGGCGAACGGGCTGCACAGCGGCACCTGTATGATACCTACTCAGGGAAATTTCTAGCAATCTGCATCCGGTATTTAAAAGATCGGGAACATGCAGAAGATGTGATGATCGAGGCTTTCATGAAGATTTTTGACAAGCTTTCACAGTACCAAGGCGCGGGAAGTTTCGAAGGCTGGATGAAGCGAATCATCGTCACTCAGGCACTCATGAAACTGAGAAGTCACCGTCATCTGATGATGGAGATTAATGTGGAAAATGAAACTGACTTTCAAGATCATTCCTATGAACTCAATCATCTTGAAGTAGCGGATTTGCGAGAGATGGTCGCAAGCCTTCCGGTAGGATATCGGACCGTATTCAATCTCTTTGCAATTGAAGGTTATTCTCACCAAGAAATTGCGGATTTACTCGGAATCACAGAGAGTACTTCGAAGTCTCAACTTAATCGAGCTAGGAATACATTAAAGGAAAAGATTGCCAGTCAAAACAATATAAAAAAGACAATTAATGGCTAACGAAAATAATAATCTGGATCAGTTTTTCAAGGAAAAACTTGGCCAGGACAGCATCAAACCAAGTAAACTAGCTTGGGAAAGATTGGAAAGTCAGCTTCCTCAGCAAGAAAAAACACGGACTCCTTTCATTTGGTGGTCGATAGCAGCATCTGTTGCAGCACTCTTCGTAGTAGGATACTTTGCTTTTACACTTTCTTCTAACCCAGCTGAAACACAACTATTAGCGACCACTGAGGAAAATCAGATCGAGGAAGTAACCACGCAGTCGGAAGAAATTCAAAGCCAAACTATTGATGAAATTCCGGCTGAAATTGAAGAAAAAACTCTTGCCCAACCAGAAAAGAAAACTAAACCAACGAATCCAACTATCAAAAAACCCACTTCTTCCAATGTCAATTCTACCTCATCCAAGTTGATCGCAGTTGCTGAAGTAAAGCCAGAGGAAAGTAATTCCACTAAGCAGCTTGAAGCAACTCCAATTGTGGAAGAGCTAAACCTACCAGCTCTGGTACTTCCTAACCTCCAGCTTAACCAAACAGTAGCGACCAAGAAAGAGCCTCAAGTAGAAGAACCAACCTATCGAGTGAAAATCTACTCAGATGGCTTGGAAGAAGACAAGACCTTCATCAGAGGAATTAATAAAAAAGTAGAAAAAGTAGAAGGATTATTAGGTAAAGTTGATCAGGGTTTTGCAGACCTGCAGGATGCAAAAAGCAGTCTCTTTACTTCACTCCTATCCAAAAAAGAAAAATCGGCAGACTTGCCATAAACCAACCTTAACCACAAGTTTAACTTGAAATTATCATGAAAAAATACCTGCTATTGCTCTGCCTAATGGCAATCGTACAGATCGGATTCGCATCCAATGAATTGCCTGCAATTGATTATAAAATAAACTCAGATTCCGTAATTGTAGAATTCGGAAAGTCAGGAAAAGTAGTCATTATCGTAAACAATAAAGAAGACTTTGAAAAACTAAAGTCTATGAATATCAATGAAATCATCCGCGAGCTGGACTTGAAGCAAAACGGCGAAAGCGGTGAATTAACTATTGTTCAGATTCAGAAGAAAGACGGAACCTCTAAAGATATCGTCCGAGTGAACGAGGATGGGATGGAGACTGAGGTCTATATCGGAGGAATTCGTGTATTCGTAGACGAAACTGGTGAAAACACCAAAGTCAAAATTGAATCAGGATTAAAGAAAAAATCAGACCCTCCTTTCAGAACCTATTTCAATATCGATTTGGGAGTAAACAACTACCTGGATGCGGATGGTAGCATTCCATCTTCGGACAATCCTTATGCAGTCAAAGGCTGGGGAAGCTGGAATGTAGGTTTGAACTGGATGGCTGCTCAGCGGATATCTAAAGGCTTCTATTGGGACTTCGGGATTGGTTTTCAATTCTACAATTTCAAATTCGAAAACCGTGATTTCCAAGCTGTCAGAGGTGACAATCAAATTGAGTTCACACAAAGAAATGATGTAGATGGGTTCAAAAGTAAGATTTCTGCTTCTTACATCACTGCCATGACGATGCTTGAATTAGACTTCGGTAAAATGAATGACAATGGGAGAAAAGGGCTTCGGGTAGCATTAGGACCTTATGCTGGATATCGCCTTGGCGGACAATCAAAGTATGTGTATCGCGAACTTGATGGCTCCGGCCGCAAGAAAGACAAGCAAAACACAGGACTATATCTACAAAATTTCCGCTACGGCCTACGTGGAGAAGTCGGAGTCGGCCGCGTGACTTTCTTCTCTACTTATGACATGAATGAACTGTTTCAAGCAGGAAAAGGTCCAGAACTACATCCTATCACTTTTGGAATTGTATTCTAAAGACAATGGGTGAGGCTAAACCTCACCCTATTTTGAAAACCTAAACCAACATACCATGAATCGACTAGTACTTATTGCAGCCATCTTTTTCGTAAGCATAGGCTCCTTGACTGCACAAAACTCTGACAGTACCGAAGTGAAGAAAAAGAAGGTCTATACCATCTTTGGCAACACCTGGTACTATGAAAAATACGAAGATGGAACCAGCTCCCTAGAAATGGAAGCCCAAGACTATACAAATTATAATTCCAGTCACAAGCAATCCAAATTCTCATCTGATATGGAGGTGGATCTTGGACTGAACCTCTGGACACCGACGGACAATGCACCTCAAGTAAAGCCTTGGGGCTCTTGGAATGTCAACCTGAATATGGTGGGAACCTACAAAGCCTCTAAAAATTTCCATTTGAAAACAGGAATCGGAGCGAGTTTCTACAATTTCAAATTGGAAAACACAGACTTAATCACAGTAAAAAATCCAGCAGGAATCACTTTTGAAGAATTTACAGAGGGCAAAGGCACAAAATCTAAAATCTCAGCATCTTATGCCAACGTGTCTCTTGTTCCTACCCTACTTACAAATGATGGAAAGCTTCGCCTAGGAATTGGAGGATATGCTGGTTTGCGTCTTGGTGGCAGAGGAAAATTCGTGTACGATAATGCCAATGGAGATAAGCAAAAGATATACGAGAAATCTAATATGTATGCCTCAAACTTCAGATATGGTGGACGGGTAGAAATCGGAGTTGATGATTTTAACTTGTTTTTTAACTATGACTTCAACGAAGTATTTGAAACTGGAAAGGGCCCTAAACTTAACGCGATCAGCTTTGGCGTGATCATTAAATAACCAACACTATGAAAAACTTGACCAAAATTTTTACCCTAAGCCTAGGCTTACTCCTGCTAGCGACACTGAGCTACGCACAGAATGTCATCGTCGATGCGAATAAATCTTATTCTAATATCAAGTCGATTGAAGTTAATGGTGGCTGGTTGGACGTAACCTATGAAGGAGGTTCTGGCTCAGAAGTAAAGGTAGAAGCTTACTTAGAATCCAATGAAACCAACCAAGATATTGTATTTGTGACCCTAGGAGATGTATTGAAAATTTCTCATAAGCGAAGCAACAATAATTACTCCTGGAATAGCAAAAACAAGGGCTATATCAAAATCACAGGCCCTAAAGAAGTGGCTCTTCAGCTTCGAAATAGTTCGGGATCCATGGTGGTCAACAATGTCTCCAATGACGAAACGCTATTAAAAGTTTCTTCAGGAAAAATCAGTGCATCAGCTATCAATGGAAACTTAGATATCCAAGCTACTTCCGGCTCTCTAAAAATTGACGGAGTTAAAGGTGGTGTCATCGCGGGAATTACCAGTGGAAACGCTGATATCTCTAATGTTAGCGGTGATGTTCAATACAAATCAACCAGTGGCTCGCTAGATGCTGAAAATATCAATGGTGAAATCAACGTTTCCTTAACCTCTGGGAATGCCCGATTAAACAATATAGGATCCTTAGGTTCATTACGATTTACTTCAGGCAATATCAGAGCTGAAAATGCAGGATTAGGAGATCACACTTCTTTCGAAGGAACTTCAGGAAATTTCAAGGTGCAGACCCCCTCAGATCTAAAAGCTTTTAATTTTTCACTCAAAGCCTCATCTGGCAATGTGAAAGTCGGTAACATTAGTACCGGAAAGTCGCTAGAAATGGACAACGGCTCTAGTTCTTGGGTGAAAGGAAGCATTTCCTCAGGAAATATTACCATCGAAAACTAACAAACTACCGACCCTATAAAACGAAAACGGCAAGTTGAATCAACTTGCCGTTTTTTTATGAAATTTTTAACCATAAAAGACTCCAAGGTATCGCAAGGAAACGCAATTCAACGAATTGAGATTCAATGATAATTTTTTGAATTAGTCTGGTCTGGAAGCCACCCGAATTTGCTCTTTTTGTTCCTTGTCCAGTTTGAGCATTTTGCTGATTCGATCTGGAGTAGGTTTTGCTACAGAAAAGAAAATTAAAGTTACTGCGAAGATCACGATGAAGATCGCATTTTCAAAAAAGAGTAATCCCACAGAACTAATCAAAGAAATAAAGAATAGTAATACATAGCGTTCTTTTGTAGCATTGGTATAAGCTCTGAGCTTTTGAATCAGCTCATCCCTAAGAAAACTAGATTTGATTCGCTTGCGGAAAAGCAGAAACTGAACCAGCAAAAGTCCAATCCCAAATCCCATCAAAATCTGCTCGACTATTGCCGGGATTTCTGGAAGATCCCAATTGAGATTACCTGAAGTGTGATATAGATAAATCATCCCGAAAATCGGCAAAACCACCGCCATCAAGACAAGAATCAACTGCTCCGTTCTCTTATATAATCGACGTAATTCTGAAGCTTCCAATATTCTTAGATTTAATTACTGCACTTATAATTTCATACTGCTACCGATAACTATCGGAACTGCTTACTGCCCATTGATCTACTCTATTCTCACCTTGACATCGCTACTCAACGGTCGAGATACACAGCAAAGCACATAACCAGCCGCAATTTCATTTTCACTTAAGCCCGCATCCTCATCCATTTTCACTTCTCCACTGATCAACTTTCCACGGCAAGCAGTACAAAGCCCACTTTGGCAGCTATAGGGCATATTCAAATCTTGTGCAAGTCCAGATTCTAAAATTGTCTTATCGGGAGCAACGGTGATCAAATGCTCTTCTCCTTCCAGTTCAACTGTTACTTCACGAGTCAATCCTCCCATATCACCACTTGTAGCAGCATCATGTGCTTTATCAGCCGCAGCGGAATAGAAACTTTCCCGATGGATTTTATCTTTGACAACGCCGAATTGACCCAGTACTTCAAGTGCTGTATCCATAATTCCGTCAGGGCCACAAATGAAATATTCGGTTTCAAAATCGGTTTCATTTTGCGCCTTTTGTACCAAAGGCTGAATAGTTTCTTTCGTCAAACGACCACTTAATCCAGTCCAAGAATCCGAAGGCTGACTCAAATTGTGAAGAACTTGAAGTCTTTCAGGATTTGCGCCACTCAGCTTTTCTAACTCTTTTTTGAAAATAATTTGCTCCTCATTTCTGCTGCAATAAAGCAAAGTCGCTTTTGACTTTGGTTCATTGACCAAGAGGGATTTCAAAATCCCCATAATCGGGGTAATCCCACTTCCTCCTGCTACCAAGAAAAAATGACGTTGATTTTTAGAATGAAAATCAGAAGT
>CAWUWQ010000387.1:0-7904 GCA_963926065.1 uncultured Algoriphagus sp. | reverse complement strand
ATCTTCTTTTTGCTTTTCGGACTTTTTCTTTTGGTAGATATTCAGATTGATTTCTTGGAAACTGAAGTTTGGAATGGCTTAATGATCGCAGGATTGATCTTGACAATTCCTGGATTTTGGTTGGTTCAAAAATTTCTGTTTGCTGATTTTTTGCCATCCTTTTGGTCGGCAAATGGCTGGTCGATGGTAGGACAGCTTTTCCAGTTGGTCTGCGCTTGGTTTATTTTGCGGAGCCTTGGGATTACAGAAAATATCCTAGCCTATCAATTGGTCTTTTTACTTTCCTCTATCGTAGCAGTTTTGCCGCTGACAATTGGTGGAGTGGGAGCGCGGGAATTGGTTTTCGTCTATGCGCATACGTATGTAGGGATCGAAGAGACTGCAGCCGTGGCATTCAGCTTGATTTTTTTCTTGATTTCAGCAGGGGTTTCCTTGGCAGGGGCTTTTGTAAGGGTTGAGTTGAGTGGTGAGGGGAAGCACTTTAACTTGAACAGTAAATTGGATTCCTTATTTTTGCCCAAATCTAAATTCTGATCATGACCCGAGCCGAGCTTTTCTACCAAATCCAGCAAAAATCTTCCTTTCTCTGCGTAGGCTTAGATCCTGATTTGGCAAAAATCCCGAAGCATCTTCTCTCAGAGCCGGATCCGATTTTTAGCTTTTGCAGAGCAATTGTAGAAGAGACATCAGGTTTCGCCGTAGCCTATAAGCCCAACATCGCCTTCTTTGAAGCGCTTGGTCCAAAAGGATGGGAAAGTTTGCAGAAGGTTTTGGAGATAATTCCAAATGATATTTTCACCATTGCTGATGCCAAGCGGGGAGATATCGGGAATACTTCAAAGCTTTATGCAAAGGCATTTTTTGAAACCATGAATTTTGATTCGATCACGGTGGCACCTTATATGGGGGCAGACTCGGTTTCTCCATTTTTGGAGTTTCAGAATAAATGGGTCATTCTCCTCGCCTTGACTTCGAATGTGGGTTCAGCTGATTTTCAACTAATTTCTGATGCTCAAGGAAAGCCGCTTTACCAATCGGTTTTAGAAAAAAGTCAGGAATGGGGAAGCCCGGAAAACCTGATGTATGTGGTAGGCGCTACCCGGGGCGAATTGATTGGAGAAGTTCGAAAAATCGCTCCTGAACATTTCTTTTTGGTACCGGGTGTCGGAGCACAGGGGGGAAGTCTTTCTGAAGTCGCAAAATATGGAATGAACTCGGCTTGCGGGCTTTTGGTCAACTCTAGCCGTGGAATTATCTATGCTTCGTCAGGAAAAGACTTTGCACAAGCTGCTCGAATTGAAGCTCAAAAGCTACAGGAGGAGATGAAGAGCCTTTTGGAAAAATATTTAGGTAACCTTTGAGGTTTCTTCAACTTCGAAAGTATTGTAGATGATTGGAAAGATGATTTTCTAGCAGTCCGAAATCTCTCATATAATTTATTTTGAAGGGAAGCCCTCCGGTAGGAATTGAAGGGTAAAGCACCAAATTCAGATCTAATTAAATTTTTCAGAAAGTTTTGAGTGGACTATTATAAAAATAGAGGTTCACTTTTTTGGTATTTATTTGCCCAACCTTTCAGATTTTTTTAAATGCTAACTAATTCTTTTATATTCCATAAACTTTTAGTCTACAATTGCTTATGGTGTTTAGAGAGGATTTTTTGCAACTCGTCTGGAAGTATCAATACTTCGACAAAAAGGAGCTTCATGGAACAAATGGCGAGGCCATTCGGATCATTCAGGTGGGATTTCACAACCTGAGTGAAGGTCCTGATTTCAGGGATTCGGTAGTTGAAATCGATGGGATTACCTTCCATGGCCATTTGGAGGTGCATCGATTGGCCTCTGACTGGAAGCAGCATGCCCATGGAGGTGATCCGGCCTACAATTCAGTAGTCCTGCATGTGGTTTGGGAAAATGATCAGGTAGTCTATCGACATGATAGTACACCGATGCCTACTTTAGAATTAAAAGGAAAGATTTTTCTTGAAATTTGGAGGAATTATGAGCGAATGTTGGATTATAAAGCTGACTTGCCTTGTGCCCATGGGGTGAAAGATGTTCCAGAGATTATTCGATTTTCTGCCTTGGAAAAAGCTTTGGTGGAGCGATTGCAGGAAAAATCAGAACTGATTCTTCAGATCTTGGACCAAACAAAAGGGGATTGGGAAGAAACAGCCTATCGTTGGCTTTTTAGCGCTTTTGGTTTTAAGACAAATTCCCAACCCATGCTAGAACTGGCAGAGCGGATTCCATATAAAATACTCCTCAAGCATCGCAATCAACCCACGGTGTTGGAAGCGATTCTGTTTGGACAGGCTGGTTTATTACCGGAGTATTCAGATGAACCCTATGTGCAATTTCTGATTCGGGAATATGAGTTTTATCAGAAAAAGTATAGCTGGAAAGATTCGATGAAACGGCAACATTGGACCTTTATGGGAGTCCGTCCGACTAATTTCCCAAGTCTTAGAATTGCCCAACTTGTAGGTATTCTAGCTCAGGCACCAGGCTTGTTACAAGCAGTGATGGAAGATTCGAGAGATTTTTCAGCTTTCAGAAAATTACTTCAGATAAGTCCTGGAGACTATTGGAAGCATCATTATAGCTTTGGTAAGACTAGTGAGAAAGCTGCTTCAAAGGGTGTTTCTAGTACAGTTGTGCAGCTTTTGACTATCAATTTTGTGATTCCACTTTGGTTTGCCTATGGGCGATTTTTTCAACAGCCAGACTGGCAGGAGCGTTGTTTTGACTTACTGCAAGAGCTCTCTCCGGAATCAAATTTTATCATCCGGAAGTTTGAGTCTACCGGTTGGAAAGCTGAAAATGGCTTTGATTCTCAAGGGATGATCGGGCAGTTTAAGAATTACTGCCAACCTAAAAAATGCCTGCAATGTAAAATTGCACAGAGCCTAATCAAGTCGGATTCTAAGACCACTATTGGCTAAGCCCGGTAAAAGCCGTATTTTTGCCCCTCGAATCAAATAGAACTATGGAAAAACCAGTAATTATCTTCGGCGCTAAAGGAATTGCACATCCCGCATTAGAGATCTTTAATAGCAATAATGTAGTTGTTTATGGGTTTTTGGAGGAAGATGAGAAGCTTCACGGGACTGAGATTAACACGGTTACTGTATTGGGGAATACCGAGGATGACGGTTTCCTTAAGTTGATTGGTCAGAAAGCAGAGGCATTTGTAGCGGTAGATGATACCAAATACCGCAGATTCTTGGTGGAGATGCTTCAGGAGCGCCGTAAGGTGCAGCCCGTAAATGCGATTCACCAGACTGCCTATATTTCAACAGATGCAGTAATTGGCCATGGAAACTTTATCAATGCAAAGGTTAATGTTGGGACAGCTGCTACAATAGGAAGTCATTGTATTTTACACTCTGGTGCCATTATCGATCATCAGGCTACACTTGGAGATTTTGTTCAGGTGGGTGCTGGATCAGTAATTAATGCTGAGGTGACTATTGAAGAGGGCGCTTTTATCGGGAGTGGAGTGACCATTATCTCTGGGGTTACAATCGGTAAAAATGCCCGAGTAGGAGCTGGATCTGTGGTGATTTCTACAGTGGGTAATGGCGAGACGGTATTTGGAAATCCTGCTGCCAAGGTGAAATAAAAATCAAGATTGACGATTTTCGACTATCGGAATCAGCCATTGAGCTAGATTTTTCGAAAAAATAAATCTGACATCTATCATCATAAATCTCAAATTCTAAAAACACCCTGCCGAAACAGGGCCTAGGTTATGGAAAAAAAAGACTATCAAATCCTACTTTATTATTGCTACGCTAAGATTGATAACCCGGAGGAATATCGGGAAGAACATCACCTTTTTTGCGTAGAAAATAACATGCGAGGGCGAATCATTATTTCTGATGAGGGCCTAAATGGAACAGTTTCAGGACTAATTGAAGATTGTGAAAAATACATGGAGTATATCCATGCCGATCCCCGATTTGCGAAGACAGAATTCAAAATTGACGGTTTCGATGCCCATGCTTTCACCAAAATTCATGTGCGGTATAAGCCGGAAATTGTGCATTCAGCTCTTCGCCATTTGGACCCTAATGTGAAAACTGGAAAGCATCTTGAGCCTGAGGAATTCAAGAAGTTGAAAGATCAGGAAGATGTCGTGATTCTGGATGTACGCTCTAATTATGAGCATGAACTTGGACATTTCAAAAATGCAATCACACTCGATATTGATAATTTCAGAGATTTTCCAGACAAAGTAAAATCCCTTGAGTACCTCAAAAATAAAAAAGTATTAACCTATTGTACTGGTGGTGTCAAATGCGAAAAAGCTTCTTCATTTCTATTAGAGCAAGGATTTGAGGATGTATATCAATTGCATGGCGGAATTATCAAATATGGTATGGAAGCTGGAGGAGAAGATTTTGAGGGCAAATGCTATGTCTTTGATAACCGAATTGCAGTGGAGGTAAATACGTTGAACCCAACTATGATTTCTACTTGTCATGTCTGCGGAACCCATTCGGACCGGATGGTCAATTGCTCCAATGCAACTTGCAATGCTCACTTGGCGATCTGCGAGGAATGTGGTTGGAAAATGGAAGGAGCTTGCTCGGAAGCCTGTAGGGAGAATCCAGAAAAGCGGGCGTATGATGGTACTGGCTACTATCAAAAAAATACCAATGGATACAATCCTTACAAAGCCCTTCATCCTAAAAAAGATAAAGCAGAAATTCTAACTCAGTAACTCGTGCGTAATATTATTCCTGAAACAGAACTTACCCTCAATTCGGATGGATCGGTTTATCATTTGCAGTTGAAGCCAGAACATCTGGCTTCAACTATTTTTACGGTTGGAGATCCAGATCGTGTGCCTTTAGTTTCTAGACTTTTTGATTCTATTGAATTTAGGACTGCCAAGCGAGAATTTGTGACTCATACTGGATTTGTAGGCAAAAAGCGAGTTACCGTCATGAGTAGCGGAATAGGAACAGATAATATCGAAATTCTGATGACTGAGCTGGATGCTTTGGTGAATATAGATTTGTCAACCCGCCAAGAGAAACAGACTAAAACAAGCCTTCAAGTGATTCGTTTAGGAACTTCAGGAGCTTTGCAAGCAGATATTCCGATAGGCTCACTGCTCGCATCCAAGAAAGCGATTGGCTTGGACAGCCTTTTCCAATTTTATCCAGATTTATCGGGCGAACAGACCTTTGCTACTGAAGTCCAAGTTATTTTGGGCTTAGCTTTACGGCCTTATGAGGCAAATGCCTCTGAGGATTTATTAGATCAGTTGCCTGAATCATTCCTGCATGGCGTGACATTGACCGCCCCGGGATTTTATGCTCCGCAGGGAAGAGAAATCAGATTAAAGTCACGAATTGATGGGATGATTGATAAGTTGGTAAGTATGAACTTTTTAGGAGAAAGACTTTCCAATTTTGAAATGGAAACTGCTGGATATTATGGGTTAGGCGAACTTCTTGGTCACAAAATGTTAAGCTTAAATGCTATTGTGGCAAATCGGGTGACCCAGGAGTTTGATAAAAAGGCTGAAAAAACAGTGGAAAAACTCATCCACGCAGCTCTTGAAGTATACTGTTGAAAAAATCACCCTTGTCGTTATGCAGACAGATTCTGTAAGTTTCTGATTGCGAAATCCATTGTAAAATCTTCCCAATTATTGGAATCCATATCTTGAATAAGTTTGGACATAAAATCTGCACATTCTTGCTTGCAGACATAGATTCCAAAAGTGGATTCTTCTCGATTAATTAAAAATACACGAGTACTTCCAAAACATCTAACGATATCCGACCAAGATCCCAAAACGAGTAATTCGTCTTGGTTTACCTTCGTTTGGATAATCTTAAAATTACCTTTTGAACAATTAATTTTCATGACTTTTGTAAAAAACTTAAGAACAAAATTACCCTATCCCTCGGTATAGATCAATACGTAGAAATACGTATTTTTTTTTAAATCCGTTATTTTGAGAGCTATTCGACGCTAAATTTATTTTGCTGAGCCCAGATAACCAGTGAATTATGACTTTTACCCAACTGTAATTTGGCAATCATATTGCTTCGGTGTTTTTCGATCGTTCGTTCCGAGATGAAAAGTTTGGCAGCGATCTCTTTGGTCGATGATCCATGAGATATCAATCTTAGGATTTTGATTTCCGAAGGTGTAAGATTGTAATCAGCTACTTCAGAATGATTGATATTCATATCCTTAAAGAGTTCCTCACTAAAAAACTGTTCACCGGATAGCACAGTTGTAATTGCTTTAGATAAATCATCCAACGCAAAATCTTTAAGGATATATCCGGAGAGGTTTAGTTCTTTTGCCTGCTTGTAGAGGTAGATCTCCTTGTGTAGCGTCAGTAAAATTATTTTTGTTGGGATACTTGCAGATTTACAGTGCGAGGCGATTTCAATTCCAGTCATACCAGGCATATCAAGATCTAAGATTGCCAAGTCTGGCTTTGATTCGAGGATTTGCTTCAAGGCTTCAGTTCCATTACTCGCTTTGAGAATGGTCTGGAATCCGAGATCTTTCAGAAAATCATATAATCCTTTTAGCAAAATGGGGTGATCATCAGCTATCAGAATCTTTGGATCATCCGGTGGCATTAACGATAAAACTGAGGGTGGTACCTTTTCCTTTTTCACTTGATACTTTCATAGTTCCTTGAATAGAACCGATTCTTTCTTTGAGTGTTTTTAATCCTAGACTTTTAAAGTCATTGTATTTTTCCGAAAAATCAAACCCTTTCCCATTATCTGAGACGGAAAGTGTAATGGAATTTCCTTCTTTAGTCAAATAAACCTTCATTGCAGACGCTTCAGCATGCTTTAATACATTGTTCAAAGACTCCTGAAAAATACGATAAATATGTAATTCTTTTTCCTTGGTCAAGATCTTTCCCAGATCTTCCAGTTCGGAGCTTACAAAGAGATCAGTTTCCTGATCTACTTGATCGAGAAGAATTTGTATCGCTTTCCCCAGTCCCAATTTCTCCAGCTGCATCGGGTGGAGTGATCTCGCGATGCTACGAAGCTCACTGATGGCGGTATCTAATAATTCCCCCGTGGGGATATCGTGGTTGAGCCGGACTTTGTTTTTGATTAATAGTAGACTTTGACCCAATCCATCATGTAGATCTTTTGAAATCCGAACACGCTCTGTCTCTTGATTTTTGAGGAGCTCTTGTGCGAATTTGGATGTCATCAGTGCTTTTTTTCTAGACTCTTTCAGGTTTTTCCAAAGGAAAATTGCGATTCCTGCCCCGGTGATAATTAGTATCAGTAAGAAAAGCCAGCGAATCCGAGCTTGGTTTTCAATTTTAATTCGTTCGATTTCAAATGTTTGGATAGCGATTTCTCGTTCCTTCTTCTCCGTTTCAAAGCTAGTCTGATAGTAAGAAAAAGTACTGGCCCTATTCATAACAAATAGTGAATCCTGGTATGTTTTGTAAGCATTGAGATTCCTAAATGCATTCTGATAATCTCCTAGTTTTTCAAAAGAATGAACAAGATTTTGATAGGCCAATATGATGTAGTCCATCTCATTAGAGGCTTTTGCACTAACTAGCGTTTGCTTTGCTATCCTATTTGCTTCATTCAACTCAGCTTGAAAAGATTTATCCCAATATTGTGCAGCGAGATAGATCACATTTTCATTAGTGATGTCAGGTTCTAAAGCAATCAATTTTTCGGCCTTTGTCAGATAAAAATCTAACTTAGTTCGATTCCCTTCTTGAGCAAAAATGATGGATAACTTTAATGGTACTATTGCTTCAAAATATAAGTAGCGCTCCTCCAAAGGAAGTTGTTGATCGATGGCGAGCAGTGTTTCTTTTTCAAGATCCAATCGTCCATTTTTCCGATAGTCTTCTGCCTGATTATATTGCTG
>CAWUWQ010000386.1:0-9272 GCA_963926065.1 uncultured Algoriphagus sp. | reverse complement strand
CGAAAACTGATCATTAGAATAAAGAAGATCAGCGACATACCCCAAAAACTCCTGAGGGTAGCTTTAATTTTTATAGGTAAATTTGAATGGATTTCAGCCTTTTGGGCCATAATTTTGGGATTTCTTTGGTTGTATAAGTGAAAAAATAGGGCAAAATAGAATATCTTCAAGCCCTGAAAAGAAAATATGAATAAATCAGATCTGTGGGTGGAGCTCTCATCCAACCTAAGCACGACTGGAGCCTTGACGTTTAGTTCTAAGGCTTTGGTAGCTAAAATGTTGTCCCATGCAGATATTCCAAATGCCCGGATAATTGTAGAGTTGGGTGGTGGTGATGGAAGTGTTTCACATGGTATAATAAATAAAATGTCTCCAGAAGCTAAGCTTTATGTTTTTGAAATAAATAAGTCATTCTGTGATTCGATGGAGAAGCTCTTTCCGCAGGAAAATGTGATCATAATTAATGATTCTGCTGCGAATATCAATCAATATCTTAATGGTGAAAAGGCAGATTATGTACTTTCGTCTTTACCTTTCAGCTTGATCTCTACGGAGGTCAAAGATCAAATTTTGGAAGCAGCTAAGGAAGCACTCAACCCAACTGGGTTTTTTATCCAGATATGTTATTCCTATTTGTTGAAGAATCTTTTCAAAAAGTATTTTGGTAAAGTAAAAACTAGCTTTACACTAAAAAATCTTCCTCCAGCATTTGTGATGGTCTGCAACTAAACCAAAAATCATGGAAGTGCTTCGAACTGCTATTTTTCAACTGATGCATCAGCGAAAAAATGAAGGTTTCATGCCAGCAGAGGTAGTCCAGAGACTTTATCCTGAGGATTGGGAAGTATTTTTACCAGATCTCTACGATACACTAATCGCTATGCATCAAGCTGGGTTAGTGGATTTAATGATTGAAGGAAAGTCGGTAAACCCATCTCCTGAAAATTTCGAAAAGCTGAAAATCCAACAGCCAAGTAAACTAATCTGAAGTAATTGAAGTTTTCATACCAAATGAGCTAAAAATATTATGTCAGAAGAACTTCAACTCCCAAAAACATCTATTTCTATTCCTGAAGGATTGGAACTCATCACACTTGGCGCGGGCTGCTTTTGGTGTACTGAGGCTGTTTTCCAGCGCTTAAAAGGTGTGGAGAAAGTTGTCTCAGGATACTCAGGAGGATTTGTGGTAGATCCAAGTTATCGTGAGGTATGCAATGCCACGACCGGTCATGCGGAAGTAATCGAGGTTTACTTTGATCCAAAAGTGATCAGTCTGACTGAGATCTTAGAAGTATTCTGGAAGACACATGATCCTACAACCCTAAATCGTCAGGGAGCAGATGTAGGTCCTCAATACCGATCGGCGATATTTTACACTAATGCAGCTCAAGCGGTGGTTTCTACCGAATTGAAGAAAGAACTTAATGCACAAAAAGTCTTTAATTCATCTATAGTCACAGAAATAACCCCATTTTCAAATTTCTATGCGGCAGAAAACCATCATCAGGATTATTTTAATCTTAATGGAAGTCAGCCTTACTGTCAAATAGTGGTCAAACCCAAATTGGACAAGCTTAAGAAATTTTTTAGTGATCGATTAATATCTGAATAGAAATAAGACAACATTTAAGGCGGATTTTCTGCCACCCGATAGATAGAATTAGGATATTGGAAAATAAAGAATCCTGGTAGCTAGTGGGGCTGAGTAATGGCTATTGTATTCATCGGTCAACTCAGCTTACAATCATTAAGAAATTTGTTGATGAATGGAAATCAGTGTGCAAACATATTTCCGATGGTTTGCATGAATTAATTCTTCTGAGATTTATTTCTAAGTCTTATTTTTTTACAAAATACTGAGGCTATCCCATTCTGATTTTTTATTGCTCAGATTAGATTTAAATCTCAAGAACACCATTCTACACGTGCAAGTTTGTCACTTTTTATTGAAGAGTAATCAAACGACGTTCGGATTTATCCCTTGGCAGGCTTTGTATGAGAGCACCAATTCGCCAAAAAAAGTGGATTGAAGTAGAGATATTTCAAAGGAAAGAGTAGACAGATTTTTTTATGGTATTTCAAACTTCTAATTGGGATTGGGTTTTAGAATTAGTTTTGACTCGCCAGCATTAGTTGAATTTTCCTTTTTTTACCGAAACGAACTTCGGAACTATACGCTTTCATTAGGGCCAGTCTTAAATATTTTGTGGGATGAAATCAAATCAAATCTGATGAAATGACAGTGGATTCCTTCCAAATAAGTCCCTCTTTCAACCTCGGATTCAGCTCAAAAAATGCTTAATTAAATCGATTTCAAGTTAGCCAACCCCCGCATTTTAAGTGAAAATCGACAGCTTAGGTGAATACTAGCTTAAGCTGGCTATATTTGTAAAATTTAACCCAATGGATATTTTATTATTGAATGAAGCGAACTAGAGCCCAAGAATCCCGCGCCGCAATAGAGCGATTATACATCACCATGAGACATCTATTCACCAGAGGTGTATATAAGCCAAATGGTGTATCAGGTGAAACTTTGGTAGAGGCACTCCGGACTCTGAGTCCTGAAATCTACGGAACCATCACCGATCCTGAAAAAATTGAATTGGACGGATTACTTTACGTGATGGAACGCTTACCACGCGGAATCGAGGAATGTCGCTATGTGCGATTGATCAGCCGAGAGGGATACGAAACTTCAAATCTGACTGCAATCGTACCTCCCAAGCGAAAGCGCAATTGCTACAGACTGGATGAGCAAATCATGTATGTGGAGATGACACGAGGTCGCTCCGACATTTATGATATTTTAACCCACCTGACTTTCTTAAACCTAGAGTCCAATAAGATTTTTCAAAATAGTACAGATCCAAAAGGTAAAATCAATACCAACTGGAGGATGCTCGATGAAATAGTTGCCAAAGAGAAAACTGGTGAAGAGTTTAATAAAGAAGCAGCGAGTGCCTATTTGAGTCATTTGATTGGGAGAACGTTTGAAGAAACACTAGCTGCAGTGGATAAATTTGAGCAAAGCAGCAATTCAAATAGTTTGTTTTCTATTATATACCATTTGGGCAAATTGGCATATGACGAGTCCATCCATAACCTAGATCGAGAGATTTCTTTTTCAGCTACCCTTAGGGAAAGAATAGGACATCATGTCTATGGGGAGCTTTGGGCCAAACGAATCAAGGAAACCTTGGACGAAAAAGGTTTATTAAAGCGTCCAATTCATATTATTTCAGCGAATCTACATTCAGTATTGAACACCGTTTACGGATTTCAATTACTTAAACTAAAAGATTACCAAGCATTGGAAGATATAGTCATGGCTATCAGTACCAATTCTAAGGGTCACAAAGGAAAGGCAATCGAAGATTATGCTTTGGCACATGGTTTTATCAATCTTCCGGATGAATCAGGGACAAATATCGGTGCTCAAATTATAGATACTGCGCTGTTAGAAAAAGATGAATTGATTCCTGGAGTTCTGTTACCAACTGATAAAAATAAGAGACCTGTCTTCGTGGTGATGGATTATGCCTTTGGAGAGCAGGCGTATGAATGTTTTGATGAGCTATTGAAACCATATCAACAAAGAGAAAAAACTACTGCTCTTGATGTGGTTTCTACTTCAATCATGGGAAAGGCTGGAATTCTTTATGGAGGAAAAGGGGATCTAATGATTCCGAATTCACATGTTTTTGAGGGAACTGCCGATAATTATCCGTTCAAAAACGAATTCAAAAAATCAGACTTTGAAGGCTATGGATTGGGCGTTTATTCTGGATCAATGGTCACTGTACTGGGAACTTCCCTTCAGAACAAAGACATCTTAACTTATTTCATGAAGTCTTCTTGGCATGCGGTAGGCTTGGAAATGGAAGGAGCACATTATCAAAAAGCGATACAGTCTTCCTCTAAGATCCGTCGAAGTATTCGCTCAAATGTAAAAGTGCTGTATGCTTATTACGCTTCGGATAATCCGCTAGAGACCGGTAGTACTTTGGCTTCTGGAGCTTTAGGGATGGAAGGAGTGAGACCTACCTATCTAATTACTTATAAGATTTTGGAAAAGCTATTCTCTTAAAAAAGAGATTTTATTAAGTAACTAGAAAATCCTTTGAGGCTTAGAATCCTCAAAGGATTTTTTTGGGAATAAAGAGTAATCGACTAAAATTACAATCTACTTTTTCACTAAGTCTAGTACCCCTTTGACCTGGATTTCTTCGGCAATCTTGGCAAATACCAGCGTAGGGATTTCGATTTTATAATCAGCAAGTTTGATTAAAAATTCGAGTTTCAATTTCAGCACTTTCCCATCAGAATTGATTTGACCTACCAAATCCATTGGTTTTTCAACACCATGAATTTTCATTGTTCCAGTGGCTTTTACAGCATGATTTCCTGGTGATGTAAAATCTTCGTTTCCTGTGATTTTCCCTCGAAACGTAGCGGTTGGATATTTCTCACTTTCCAAATAATTTTCATTGAAATGCTCTTGCATCAATTTATTAGGAAATGAAAAGTCCGTCATACGCATCTGAACTGCAACCTCTCGGGTCTCAGAATTAATAATACTGCCAATCTTCTTGTTGACCGCATTGATATCCTCTACCGGAGTATATGAGTAAAATGAGATTTCTCCAGTAGAAGTGGAAAAGAGTGTCTGAGCATTTCCAGAAGAAATCAGAAAATGAAAAGGAACTAGCAATAAGATTAAGATTAGCTTTTTCATTTGATTTTCTTTTTAGCAGATTTATCCAGACTGAAAGTTCTTGCAATGTTGAATCCATAAAAGATATCCTTGTTCTCCCAAGTCCCGATTGTCTGTCCAATAAATTGCTTTTCAATCATGCCTTTTGAATTGGTAAAATGAAGCTGAAACACGTGACCACCTGTCTCAATATCTACACCCAAAGAAAGGGAGTTGTGATAGGGATAGGGTAGACCTGTTTCACTTTGATATTGACTTTTATCCACCAAGTTATAGTAATACTCACCCGAAAGTGTAATTCTATTTGATAGCTTGTATCTGCCTCCGCCTCCCATTGAAAGTATCATATTGTCGATTGCTGCACTTTCCACTCTATTCTGGTGTAAAATGGTCGGCATCAATTGAATGGATAGTTTTTCATTGAATTTCCGAGCGATTAGCAATTGACCATAATAAGAATAGCGCTCTAGGTTATTGAAGAATTTCATCTCTGCACCAGTTTCAGTGATGTAGCCCGTAGTCATGGTATTGATAGCCATTCCTCCCATTGCGGTAACAGTTACTGGGATTTTGTTAGACTGGCGAAGAACTTTATACTTAGAATAAAAGTCATAAGTTTTTTCCATCGAACTTCTTCCAGCACCGATAAGCCAGCGATCCGTAATTCCGTACTCCAATCCCAACCTGATTTTTGCTTCATCCAGACCGAAGAAATTGTTTATAAATCCACTATTGATTGCCCCAAATCTGTGGGAAATCCAGAAGTTGAGATGCTTTTTAGAAAGGGTTTCCACTGTCTGACCATTAATCAACCGAGTAGCCTTGAATGTAGCAAAGGTATAGGTCGGTTTTTTGGAAAAGTCCTCGTCCAGCATAGACATCAAATCATCCTGAGCAAGGGCTGGCGTTGTCAATCCCATTATCATGGAAAAGCAAGCGAGCAGCATAACGTTTAGATTCCTCATCAAATTCTAGGAAAAGACTCTTAAAAGACTTCCATCAAAAGCAGTCATATATACAGTTAGGCCATTTTTTCCATTAGAATTTAAGCCTCGTCCATTGATATCATATTTAGCACCATGCTCTGGGCAGTAAAACTGCGCATTTTGATAAATCACTTTTGCTTTATTTTCATGAGAACAAACCTGAGTGACTGCAGCAAAAGTGGTAGATGAGATTCGGGCAATGACTATTCTATTGGCGATAACATATCTCCCTACCGTATTTAGAGTAGAATATGCTGCATCATTGAGATCGAGGGTAAAATCTGTTCCCGAGCCCCCTCCTCCAAGATCATTTGGTGAAGGCTCATTTATACAACTGCTTAAAACGGGTATTGCACAATAGACTGCTAGGAGGGAAGCGCCTTTAAACCCTAGGGATTTTAAGAATGCGTTTCTGGATAGTTTTTCTTCCATTTCTGTTTGGTTTAGTTATTACGCATGTAATTTGGGATCCTCACTTTTGAGATTCCCTTAAGCAATTCTTAAGATTTGTTTAATTATTTTAACGTACCTGATCTAAAAAAATTATTTCGCTCTTGTAGAATGTAACATATCCAATCTCCACCCTTTTGCGGTGCGAATTGCCGTTGCGCTTTCCAACCAATGAAGATTTTGGGGATCCTGACCGGCTCTGATGATAGTAGCGTAATTTTGGTATGCTACCCAAGCTCTATTCCCTTCTATTTTAGTAGAAATAAACTCAAAACGATTAGATCGCACGGGAATTGGAGTATTCGTTTTTGCCTGCTTGAAATAATTTCGAATGAATTCATTATCCCAGATCTCACCTTGCTCCAGGAGGAGAAAGTCTTCAGTATAGTAGTTGAGAATCAAGTCTTCATTGAATGCTGAAAAAAGTGAATCGAAGGAATCTTGAATCAGATTTTGTACCTGCTCTTCATCTGAAAGAGCTGTAGCCTTTGATCCATTCAATTCCTTTTCCATAAAGGCCACAATTAATTTCCCGAGTTCTGCACTTCCTTTTTCAGTATAATGGACATCATCAATTCCGATACCATGTGCTTTATGAATAGCTTTAGAATCTTCATAAATATCGTTGACTGCAACACCATGTTTTTGCATGACTGCTTTTGCAGCTGCATTGTATTTTTCAGGATCTAAAGAAAATCTACCAGTTTCCTCCTCTGGCACATAGGAGGTCGTAACGAAAATCAATTTTGCATCGGTCAATTTTTCGATTTTGGTAATTAATGAATCCAAATTCGAAGCATATTCATCAACAGTAAATGTAACGTTACCATTGACCTTATCTCGATTTCCATTGGCCTTGGATTCAGGGTGACGATAAACTAAATCCCAAAGCCCCCAGTTCAGCTGAATCAAATCCCAATCTTCATCTCCGATCCATTCTTCTATTTTCTCCAGACCAGTCCCAGTATGCTGCCCATTCCCGGGATTATGAGTAACCAAAGCTTTTCCCTGAAAATATCTCCAAACATAAGGCGTGTAGCCGATGGAAATGGAATCACCTATAATCAGGATCTTTTGCTGAGGGCTATCAAAGCCAGATAAAGTGATGAATAAAAATAGAAAAGTGGAGAAGAAAATTCGTTTCATTTTGTTCAGTAAATCAAAAATCAAGATTTAGAAATACAGACCTTGAAGGCCAGAGTGATTTTTTCTAGGGGCTGATTTAAAATTGTCTCATTCATCATAAGCATCACATCTTTAGAATTTGGGTTAGCATTTATTTGAATGTTAAACTCCTCAGATAGTCGCTTTGACATTTGCTCGATCTGAAGATTTTCAGGCAGTTGGAGAAAATAAATATTAGTCGAATTTTCTTTAGCTCGAATGCTTACTCCAGTCATTGATTCTAATGAAGCCAAAAGTTCATCTGACCTTTTTTTCACATCCTTCCACTTTTGTTCGATAGTGTCAAGAGCATGCAGTGCCATTGCAGCATTTTCCCAATTTGCTTGGATGTTTCCGCCATGGATTTTGATCTGTCTGGGTAATTGATCGATAAGTGCTGCATCTCCGCAAAGTATTGCTCCACCATTTGATCCCAAATACTTGTAAAGCGAGATATACACAGTATCAAAAAGGGATGAATATTCTTGTATCGATACTCCTGACCAAGCCGAAGCGATGTAAATTCGAGCGGCATCCAGATGCATTTTGATGGATTGTTCATCGCAGACTTTCTTAATCGCTTTCAATTCTTCGAAAGGAATATATTCTCCATAAGCCCTTCTGACTGGATTTTCTACAGAAACGGCTCCAATTCCACTATAAAAGTATTCCTCAGAAGGAAGCCTCTTTATTTTATCCTCAAGTTCAACAGCCGTGAAATAGGTTTTGTTGTCCGCAAGAGGGACTAATTGTTTATTGTAAACCAAGTTTGCATCAGCCTCATCACGATTGATGTGGCTGATGTCTTGGACAATTACTTTTGGTTGATTCCCACTAAGTGCTGCTATAGCTAACTGATTGGCGAGTGTTCCAGTAGGCATATATATCGCTTTTTCCTTATCCGTAATTTCAGCGAATTTTTTTTCCAAAGCCTCAACTACTCCACCTTTTCCATAGCTATCCATTTGAATTGGAGAGTCCGAATTGATTTTTTGAAGCTTATTCAAATACTCCATTGGACTAAGCTGAGCTCCATCAAACCTAAAAACTACTCGATCACTCGCTTTAAAATTCTCAGGTAGTTCTGGTTTAGAATTAGCAAATGCTGAACTGATACTCAAAGCAGGAATCGCAGCTAAAGCAGAAGATTTCAAAAATGAACGCCTATCAAATTTCGCCATAATGAGTTAAATAAGAATGATCATTCCCTACTGCAATTTTGACTTAATTGGAGGCGGGCCATCTGGAATGATTCCTTTGTAGATATAGTCTCCTTTTTCAGTCTTGAATTCAGTTTTGATTGACTCGACCAGTGCTGGATTTTGATATAAGTCCACCATTGTCATTGCAAGTGCTTTTGCAGCATACCCCATTCCTTTGTGCCCAATAGACATTCCTCCGCAGGCTACGACTGCCCAAGAATGCCATGGCGTTCCATTTGGCGCAGTGGTAGCAGACAAACTGATCACTGGCACATTCCAACTTACATCACCCACATCGGTAGAACCTCCCATAGAGTGCTCTAAGGTTTCTTCCAAGGGCTTAATCTCTGAGACTAAACCGATTTGAGGCTTGTTCACACTTTCTTGAATCTTCTTTGCGAAAATTTGTTCCTCGGCAGTGTAAGAAATCGGCCCTAAGGTTTCCAAATTCTTTTGTAAGACTGCAGATCCAGTTCTATTAATAAGCATCTCATGAATACCTGAGATCAGGTTTACTTCATAGTCGACATTAGCTAAAATTGCGGCACCTTCAGCCATTTTCTCTACTTGCTTCCAGACAGGCAATAAGCCGTCTCGGCTGCTATCCCGAACTCGAACCCAAATTCTACTGTAGTCTGGCACCACATTGACCACTTGACCAGCATCTTGAATATGGTAATGAATCCGAACGGTAGGCTTGATATGCTCACGATAATAGTTGATCCCATTAGCATATAATTCTAAGGCATCCGA
>CAWUWQ010000385.1:0-9056 GCA_963926065.1 uncultured Algoriphagus sp. | reverse complement strand
TGCCGTCTTTTCGAATGACGATTATATCATCGAGATCAGAACAATCGGCTACAAATTCATCCTTTTTCAAGCCAGAGCCAACAAATCCATCAGCTCTGTTTACATAGAGCTTTGCATTATTTGCTGCTACAACGGTGGCTTCAATGGTATCAAAGGTTCTGATTTCTGTCTTCCTTTCTCTCCCTTTGCCATATTTGGTTAACAGATTTTGGTAATAATTGATCGCAAATTCAGTCAAGTTTCGAAGATGGTGATTCACTTCCTTCAATTCATCCTGAAGTCGCTTCATCAACTCATCGGCCTTAAAGGCATCAAACTTTGAAATTCGCTTAATCTTTATTTCAGTAAGTCGTATTAAATCTTCCTGTACGATCTCTCGGTAAAAATCTGGCTTGTAAGGATCCAATCCCTTATCGATCGCTACCAAAACCGCCGCCCAAGTGGTACACTCTTCGATATCTCGGTAGATTCGGTTCTCTATAAATATTTTTTCCAGCGAGGAGAAAAGAAGTTTTTCCAGTAATTCAGCTTTACGAATCTCCAGCTCTAGCTTGAGTAGTTGCTTGGTCTGCTTGGTATTGTATTCTAGGATTTCATTTACTGTGATAAAAACTGGGGAATCCTTTACAATCACGCAGGCATTTGGCGAAATGGAAACCTCACAGTCCGTAAATGCATAGAGCGCATCAATGGTCACATCAGGCGAGACTCCCGGAGCTAATTGAATCGCAATCTCAACATCCTTAGCGGTATTGTCGACGACTTTTTTGATTTTTATCTTTCCTTTATCATTCGCTTTTAGGATAGAATCAATCAGTGAATCGGTCGTTGTCCCATATGGTATTTCTTTAATTAATAAGGTTTTACTATCCTCCTCTTCAATTCGTGCACGAACTTTAACCTTGCCTCCTCTCAGGCCTTGGTTATATTCTGTGAAATCAGCCATGCCTCCTGTAATAAAGTCAGGTAAAATGTTGGCTTTATTTCCATTTAGGATCTCAATAGACCCTTCGATAAGTTCAATGAAATTGTGAGGAAGAATCTTAGTGGACAGTCCAACAGCAATTCCTTCTACCCCTTGAGCTAGGAGTAACGGAAACTTCATTGGTAGCGTTATGGGTTCTCGTTTACGTCCATCGTAGCTAAGTTGCCAATTCGTCGTTTGTGGATTGAATACAACCTCCAAAGCAAACTTTGATAATCGTGCCTCGATGTATCGGGCAGCAGCTGCACGATCACCTGTTCGCATATCACCCCAGTTTCCCTGGGTTTCAATTAGTAGTTCTTTTTGCCCAATATTGACAATGGCATCTCCAATCGATGCATCTCCGTGGGGGTGGTACTGCATGGACTGACCGATAATGTTGGCGACTTTATTGAATCGTCCATCATCCATCTCCTTCATCGCATGCAAAATCCTTCGCTGAACAGGCTTTAGACCGTCTTCGATAGCCGGAACTGCCCGCTCAAGGATTACATAAGATGCATAGTCTAAAAACCAATCCTTGTACATCCCCGAAACTGGAGCTGCATTGTGCAAGGTTTCACCTGAATCTTGTGGCTTATCTATTTCTTCACTCATGTATTTTATACCGTTTGAAAAGTTTCAGCTAAAAACCGAATATACTTTTCTTTTGCTTTTGAATCTTTGATTTAATTGATGCCTAGTTAGGCAGCTTCATCCTCTTCCGTTCCTACTCCTGTGGGATCTTCCAAAGCCAAATCTTTTTCAACCTTCAAGTTCTTAATGATGAAAATCTGACGATCAGGAGTGTTCTTTCCCATATAAAAAGATAATAGATCTGGAATCTTAGTTTCCTTATTTAGAATGATTGGTTCTAAACGAATGTCTTCACCAATGAATGTTCCAAACTCCTCAGGAGAGATCTCCCCTAGCCCCTTAAATCGAGTGATTTCAGGCTTATTTCCTAGTTTATGAATTGCACGTTGGCGCTCCTCATCTGTATAACAATAGATTGTTTCTTTCTTATTTCGCACTCGAAATAATGGGGTATCTAGGATGAACAAGTGACCATTTTTCACCAGATCAGGGAAAAACTGAAGGAAATAAGTCATGATCAGCAATCGGATGTGCATGCCATCGACATCAGCATCTGTTGCAATTACAATTTTCCTATAACGAAGACTTTCTATTCCATCCTCGATATTAAGCGCATGCTGAAGTAGATTAAATTCTTCATTTTCATAGACCACTTTCTTGGTCATTCCGAAGCAGTTCAAAGGCTTACCTCGAAGTGAGAATACTGCTTGAGTTTGCACATCGCGTGATTTAGTGATCGAACCTGAAGCGGAATCACCTTCTGTCAAAAACAACATGGTATTATTCTTGGCATCTTCGTTGGCCTTTGGGTCATCATAATGAACTCTGCAATCCCTCAATTTCTTATTGTGAAGATTAGCTTTTTTTGCTCGATCATTAGCCAATTTCTTAATTCCTGAGATCTCTTTTCTTTCACGCTCTGATTGGAGTATTCGCTTCAATAGTGCATCCGCTACAGCTGGATTTTTATGTAGATAATTATCGAGTGCGGTTTTCACGAAATCATTTACGAATGTTCGAAGCGTAGGCCCATCTGGTCCAATGGATTGAGAACCCAATTTAGTCTTAGTCTGAGATTCGAAGACCGGCTCTTGCACTCGTACTGCGATCGCAGCTACAACGCTTTGACGAATATCCGATGAGTCGTAATCTTTTTTATAAAATTCTCGAATGGTTTTCACAAGAGCCTCACGGAATGCGGCTAAGTGTGTACCTCCTTGTGTGGTGTACTGACCATTGACGAAAGAGTAGTATTCTTCTCCATATTGATTCGAATGCGTAATAGCCAATTCGATATCATTGCCTTTCAAATGAATAATCGGATAGCGAATGGACTCTTCATCCACTTTACTTGACAAAAGGTCATAAAGCCCACGATCTGAAAAATACTTCTTCCCATTGTAATTAATGGTAAGTCCAGCATTCAAAAAGGCATAATACCAAATCTGGTTTTCGAGGTATTCTGGTATGAAATGGTAGTTTTTGAAGATCCCTCCATCTGGTGAAAAGGTGATTTTAGTACCATTGCGATCGGAGGTTTTTCCGATTGGGGTGTCATTCGTTAGAATCCCCTTTTCAAATTCCGCCACTTTGGTTTCGCCTTCTCGGTAAGCCTGTACTTTAAAGAAGTCTGAAAGCGCATTTACTGCCTTGGTACCGACACCGTTCAATCCAACAGATTTTTGAAATGCCCCAGAATCATATTTACCACCTGTGTTGATCTTGGATACGCAGTCAATGACCTTTCCAAGAGGAATTCCACGTCCATAATCTCGAACTTCAACTTTGTGCTCTGTAATTTTTACATCGATCGTACGGCCAAAACCCATCATGTGCTCATCAATGGAGTTATCGAGGATCTCTTTGACCATCACATAGATTCCATCATCATGAGCACTACCATCACCAAGTTTACCGATATACATTCCCGGCCGAAGTCGAATATGCTCTCTCCAATCGAGAGATTTAATACTATCTTCGGTGTAACTACTTAATTCTGCCATCTTTTGTATTTATTCTTAGATAGATTTCTGTTGGATTTGCTTGAATTTCCCGCCCATAATAATAAATAATCCAATAACCCAAATTATTGAAAGCGCTGGAATTAAATAAAAGAAGAAATTGAACTTACTAGCTGCTATTTCTTGCTGGTTATTGATCGCGTGAGTGTAAAGAACCATTATACTAAGACTGATATTCAGAATTCCCCCAAAAGAGTAAAACCAACCTAGAAAATAATCCCTGTAATCATCCCCTATTGGGAAAATCCGGTGCAATCCTCTGTGCGTTTTGGTTTCTAGCAGTTTTGGTGGAAGTAAAACCAGTCCATTCAAGATTACAAAAATCCCGATCATTGCATAGAAAAATGTTTCTTTAGAAATTTTGTTGATCACCAAACCATTGTCATCCGTGCTATAGCCAACCGTCTCAGCCATTGCAGAATAGAAGTAAAGTAAGAAGAAAATAAAACCAAAAAGGGATAGAAAATAAAACGCTTTTCCAAATCTATATAACATGCTAAGGGGGATTGAATGTGCTAATATAACCGAATAAGGTAAACAGAACTGGACTGTTTGATGTTCACTTAATGTTTATATTTGACTATTACTTTCGGGAAAATCTTCAAAATAATGAAAATCAGAGGGCTTTGAAAAAAGTCCATAGTAACCATGGGTTAAAATATTTTTCCAAAAAGACTCTCCAAATCACCTAAATTAATAATCGTAAATTTCTTTTATCTTTATTATTATTCAATCTCAGACTATGTACAGACCTTTTGGCTTTTTGCTTTGTTTCATTGGAAGTATGCTTTTCCTTGCTTGTAGCAGCAAGCTTGATACTGGCAATCTAAATATGGAAAATTGGAAGTCTGATCGTTACGGTTGCGAAGGGTTGCGTATCCAGGATCTTGAAGAGTTACAACGAATCAAAAACACTTTTTTAGGCGCCAATAATCAGGCCTTGATCAAGACTTTTGGAAGACCAGACCGTGTCGAATTAGTTGATAAAAGCCAAAGTTTTTTCTTTTACTTCCTCGAGCCGAGTATCCAGTGTGATGGGGTGAAAATAGAAAAAGAACCCTTAAGGATTCTTTTTCGAATGAATGCGATCAGCAAAGTGTCTGAGGTAAATATTACAACCCAGAACCCCTAAAGCAAAGTGCAGCTGCACCTAGTGTTCCTGCATTATTTTCCAAAGTCGCCTTCTTAAGCTTTAGATCCTTTACATAATAGGGGGTCAAATATTGCTTGATGGTATGCTCAAGTTTAGGCATCATGAATTCTAATCCTGCAGAAATACCACCTCCAAAGTAAACTGCATTTATATCCAAAATTCGGATGGTAGATACAATTGCTTCTCCAAGAATTCTCCCTACTTCTTCAAAAACCATTAAGGAAACAGGATTTCCAGCTTTTGCAGTATCTACTAACAAGTGTGTGCCAAGCTCTGCTCCTATTAAAGAACCAGCTTTCTCTGGGTAAGCAGCTATCATTCTTGCCATAATACTCAAGATACCTTTTCTTCCGATGAGTGTCTCTAGACCAGCTGTTCCCTGAGCAAGCATATGTCCCATTTCCATTGCATTGCCTCGAGAGCCTTTGAAAACTTGGCCATCCAAAAGCAATGCACTTCCTATGCCGGTCCCCATGGTGATGAAAATAAAGTTTTCTTCAGGATTATCCTTTCCGTAATAGAATTCACCCATTGCTGCGGCAGCGGCATCATTTTCTAGATAAAATTCATGCTCAGGATATGCATTTTCTAGTCCACCCTTTAAATTAAATCCATTTAAAGAGGGTATAGCAGGAATCTCAAGTGTTGTGGTTCGGTCTTTGGAAATCAATCCTGGAAGTCCTATCCCAACTTTTTGAACAGTTGGATATTTCTCGAGGTACTTTTTCAGACCTTTGATAAAGCAGGGACCAAAGCCATGCTCATCGTCGCGATAAGGGGTGGTATCTTCCTTTTGAAAATCTAAAATTTCTCCTTTTTTATCGACCAATCCGATCTTTAAATGGGTTCCTCCCACATCTACACCCAAAAAGTGTGTATTCGTATTTTGTATATTATTCTCCATAGGTTTGAATTTCAAAAAAGCAAAAGAATCAGATTACTTCCTATAATCGTCCCCAATCTGTCTGAAAATTTTGAAAACTGCAGGACAAACGAGCGTATTTTTTAAAGAAAGCTCCAAAATACCATGCATATTCTTTCGATTGGTGTGTGGATATTCTCGACAAGCTTTAGGTCTATCATCATAGACAGCACACTTATTATCTTCCCCGAGGAAAGGACAAGGAGAAAAATTCAATACATAATCTCCTTCCTCATCACGATGGAGATATTGAGCTATAAAAGCAATGCTTTTCATTCGGAAACCTTTTGCCAATCGATCAATATCGGTATTCAAAAAGATTGGGCTAGTCGTCTTGCAGCAATTAGCACAATCTAAGCAATCTGTTTTTGAAAAAACATCGTTGTGAGTTCTCTCAAATTTCGCGTCAAGTTCTTTTGGCTTGACTTTCTTGAGCCATAGTCGAAGCTTCCGATTTGTCGCAAAACCTGATTTTGATTCTTTGGTAAAATTTTGAAGATCTATTTCCACTGCTTAATCTTCGATTAAAGAGATTCCATCAGGTTGAATCTGAATTTTCCTTACCTTATATAATTGCCCAATGCATTGTTTAAAATGCTTTTTACTCATTCCCAACAACGCTTGAATTTCTTCTGGAGTCGATTTATCATTTAGTGGTAAAAAACCGGTTTTAGACATAAGTTCAAGTATTTTCTCCGAACCTTCGTCAAATTTCACTCGCCCTAGAGCTAAAAGCTGAAGGTCCAATTTCCCATCTTCTCTTCGTTTTTTGATAAAAACCGATCGTTTTTCTCCTATTTCTAAAGGCTGGAAAACCTCATTTTTGAAAAGCAATCCTTCAAATTCATTTTCGACCAAGACTTTATACCCTAGATCTGTTTCATCAAAAATCAACCCAGTAACCTCCATGCCCTCAGAAAATTCAAAAGGGGCGTCAAAGATAAAGTCTCGATATTTGTTCACTCCGATCAATCGATTCGTTTTGTGATCGACACAGATTTTCACCAAATATTTTTCGCCTGCAACCATGTTCTTACCCATTTCGGCTTTTGGTACCAGTAAATCCTTCGGTAACCCCCAATCCATAAAAGCACCAAAATCAGTGACTACTTTTGCTTCCAAAACTGCAAAATCATCTAAAAAGGCCAGAGGCATTTGGGTAACTGCAACTGGTCTATCTTCGGAGTCTGTATAAACAAAGACCTCCTTTAGATCTCCTTCTTTTTCTTCACCAGTTAGGTATCCTTTTGGTAAAAGCAATTCTTCACCAGAGCTCAAGGCTAGATAAGCTCCGAAGTCAGTGAATCTATTAATAGGTAAGCTGGAGACAATTCCGAGTTCTTTCATCTTTCAAAGGTAGGCATAAATCAGATTTTGAGCCGAAAGAATTATGACAAACAATGTCTGTAAAGCGGTTTTAAAAATTGGAATTCGAATCGATCAACCTTAGATTTGACCTATTCATTTGCTTCAAAAGCATCCGGATTGACCCAAATAAATTTGTTTTGCTCGTAATCACCTTCTTATGAAAAATATTGCTGTAATCGGTTCTGGAACTATGGGGAATGGTATTGCCCATGTTTTTGCTCAAATGGGCCATCATGTTTCATTGATTGATATCAATCAAGATGCACTTGACAGGGCACTCCAGACTATTGATAAAAATATGGATCGACAAGTGAGCAAAGGGCTTCTTTCAACCGAAGAAAAGACGAGTTCGCTAAATCTAATTCAATCATTTACGACATTGGAAGAAGGCGTTAAAGAAGCTGATTTGGTAGTAGAAGCCGCAACTGAAAATATCGAAATTAAGCTAGAGCTATTCAGACAAATTGACCGATTCAGCCCTTCAGCTGCTATTTTAGCAAGTAATACCTCCTCCATTTCAATTACCAAAATCGCTGCGGTAACGAATCGTCCAGCTCAGGTCATCGGAATGCACTTTATGAATCCTGTGCCTATGATGAAGTTAGTCGAGGTTATTCGTGGCTATGCTACTTCGGATGAAGTCACTAATCAAATCATGGAACTGTCTAGGAGTCTTGGGAAAGAACCTGTAGAAGTAAATGATTATCCAGGCTTTGTCGCAAACCGAATACTAATGCCAATGATAAATGAAGCGATCTACACCTTATTTGAAGGTGTGGCTGGCGTACATGAAATCGATACGGTGATGAAACTAGGAATGGCACATCCAATGGGACCACTTCAATTGGCTGATTTTATCGGTCTGGATGTTTGTCTTTCGATTTTGAAAGTGCTCCATGAAGGTTTTGGAAATCCTAAATATGCGCCATGCCCACTTTTAGTAAACATGGTAACTGCTGGCTATAAAGGAGTCAAATCAGGCGAAGGATTCTATCAATACACTAAAGGCAGCAAAGACAGTATCGTTGCTCCTCGTTTTTCAAAATAACAAAAAATGCATCTCGCAGTATCTGGAAATATCGGTAGTGGCAAGACTACCCTCACCGAAAAACTTGCCAAACATTATGGCTGGAAAGCTGAATTTGAAGCTGTAGATGGTAATCCTTATTTAGCTGATTTCTATGAGGACATGGGACGATGGGCTTTTCATCTTCAAGTTTATTTTCTAAACTCTCGCTTTAATCAAATCAAGAAAATCCAAGAGAGTTCGGTATCTACGGTCCAAGACCGCACGATTTATGAGGATGCTTATATTTTTGCGGCAAACTTGTATAAAAGTAAGCTTCTCACCGAACGTGATTATTGGAACTACAAGGAATTATTTGATAGTATGGTCGTGCATGTGAAAGCACCTGACCTCTTGATTTACCTAAAGGCTGATATCCCTAAGCTTGTAGGCCAAATCGAAAAGCGAGGGAGAAGTTATGAGACCACCATGAGAATTGATTACCTCAAGCACTTGAATGAACACTATGAAGAGTGGATTGCCAATTATTCCGAAGGAAAATTGCTGATTATCGATGTGAACCATATTGATTTCGTCGAACGATCGGAGGATTTTTCGATGATCGTCAACAAAATAGACCGAGAGATTTTTGGCCTATTTGCTTGATCGTGATTGTTTTTTAATCAAAGAGACTTCAATTTTTTACCACATACTCAAGAAAAGCTACAGTGTATTAAATTATTTTAATGAGGAATTGAGACCTACCTAAAATAATTTAGACTTATTTTTTTTCCACAAAGTGTGGGAGGCCACGAAGCTTTTGGAGAGGGCCTTTTCGTTAGAATGTTGATATACAGTTTTTAGAGGCTTGATATCGGACCAGAAGTTAAATTCCTAGGAATCCTATCAGCTTTCTACTTTCCGCATCAACCACTTTAAAATCATTAATTGCTGCTCCTCTTTGGGATTGACCAGCAATTGATCCAAACGCCTGAGCGAGCCACCTGTCATCAGAGTTTCGTATG
>CAWUWQ010000384.1:0-4196 GCA_963926065.1 uncultured Algoriphagus sp. | reverse complement strand
TCTCCCGATCCGCCGCGGCGGACGGGACAGGCTATATGGCCAATAAAAAGAAATTATAATCATATGAAGAATTTAATTCTGATAGTGTCCCTTTTTGGTTTTGTCTCGATACCAAGCTTTGCGCAGCAAAAACCTAATATCATTATCCTTTTTGCAGACGATATGGGCTATGGTGATTTGGGAATTACAGGTCATCCGACGATCCGAACCCCAAATCTGGATCAGATGGCTATGGAAGGAATGCGCTGGAGTAATTTTTATTCGGTTTCCCCTGCCTGCACTGCTAGCCGATACGGATTACTGACCGGAAGATATCCGGGAAGATCCGGTTTCGGTTGGGTCCTCAATCCGGATTCGCCTCGAGGAATTCATCCGAAGGAATTTACTTTGGCTGAAGGGTTGAAGTCCCAAGGCTATGCCACAGCGATGTATGGGAAATGGCATCTCGGGACGACCAAGCCTGAATTTTTACCACTTCAAAATGGCTTCGATGAATATGTGGGTTTGCCTTACAGCAATGATATGATTCCTCCAAAATGGCCTGATATCGCGCTGATGTCCGGCAATGACACGCTCGAACTCAATCCAGATCAGACCAAATTGACTCAGCTCTACACCGATCGGGCAATCAAGTTTATGGAAAAGAACAGGGATCAACCCTTCTTTATCTACTTGCCCTATGCCATGCCGCATGTGCCACTTTTTCCGGGGAAAGCTTTCGAAGGTAAATCCCGACGCGGAGTGTATGGGGATGTGATCGAAGAGATTGACGGGTCGGTGGGACAGATTTTAGCTTATTTGAAAGCAAATGGATTGGCGGAAAATACGCTGGTTTGGTTTACTTCTGACAATGGGCCTTGGATCATCAAAGGTGATCAGGGAGGTTCGGCGGGACTCTTCCGAGATGGAAAGGGAAGCACTTGGGAGGGCGGGCAGCGTGAGCCTTCGATTGCTTGGTGGCCAGGGACAATTGCAGGGGGGTCGGTAGAGATGAATTTGGGAGCGACCAAAGACATTTATTCCACTGCTATGAATTTGGCCGGAGCAAAAATTCCTATGGATCGAATCGTGGACGGGGTGAATCTCAGTGGAAATCTCAATTCTAAATTCGGAGAAAAAGCTGACGCTAATACCTTCTTCTATTTCGGTTTCGACAATACCGTTTTTGCCGTAAGACAAGGGAAGTGGAAACTCCATATTCGTACCCACAGCCAAACAGGCGAAAGCTATTTTGATGACCCTTTACCGCTACTTTTTGATCTGGATACTGATCCTTCGGAAAAGTATAATCTTGCTTTGGCCAATCCTGAACTGGTGAAGCAACTGGAGGAATTAATCCAGAAGTTTAATGCGGAGGCTGCCGCTAATCCGAGTTTTTATACCCTAGAAAATCAACCATGAAGAACTCAATTTTGATCCTTCTAGCAGGAGCCTTTCTTCTATTCTCCTGCGGAAAAAAAGCCAGTGAAATCCCAAAACCGACCAAGCCTAATATTCTGATTATCCTCTCGGACGACCAAGGAACGCTCGACTTGAATAGCTACGGTTCGACTGATTTGGTCACTCCAAATCTGGATAAATTGGCTAGTCGAGGAGTTCGATTCACTCAGTTTTATGCAGCGGCTCCGGTTTGCTCGCCTTCGCGTGCAAGTCTTTTGACAGGCAAATACAATTTCAATGCTGGGCTTTTTGGGAATGTCGATACGCCAAACAATGATCCGGAAGGATTGTCTGGATTGCCGACAGAGGAGATCACGATGGCTGAGGTTTTTCGACCGGCTGGTTATCGCACGGCCGCTATCGGAAAATGGCATTTGGGACATACCCCAGACAAATTGCCCAATGGCCAAGGCTTCGATTATTTCTTTGGACACCAGCGGGGATGCATTGATAACTATTCCCACTTCTTCTATTGGAATGGGCCTAACCTCCATGATCTCTATCAAAATGAGCAAGAAATCTATCGGGAGGGACAGTTTTTCGGTGATTTGATGGTGGAGGAAGTGAAGCAATTCACCCAACCTTCGGCTGAACCCTTCTTTATGTATTGGGCGATCAATATGCCGCATTATCCTTATCAAGGTCGCGAATCTTGGCTCAAGCATTATGAAAATCTGCCAAGTCCTCGCCGGGAATATGCGGCTTTCCTCTCTACCTTGGATGAATTGGTTGGCAATGTGCTGGATCATTTGGAGCAAACAGGTCAGTTAGAAAACACAATTATCGTCTTCCAATCTGATCATGGTCACAGCACGGAGGAGCGAGCTTATTTCGGTGGAGGAAATGCAGGACCATTTGCCGGAGCAAAATTCAGTATGCTCGAAGGAGGCATCCGAGTTCCGGCGATTATTTCTTGGCCTGGACAAATTCCAGAAGGTGAGGTTCGTCATCAATGGGGAGGAGCAGTGGATTGGTTGCCTACTTTAGCCGATTATACCGGGGTGGAAATCCCTAATCCCACTGAGCTGGATGGGTTAAGTTTAAGAAAAGTGATTAGTGAAAACGCCAAGTCACCTCATGATCTGATGCACTGGGGGACTGGAAATCCTGATAACCCAAAAGCTGCTTGGGCCGTTCGAAAAGGCCCTTGGAAGCTCTTGGGAAATCCCACTGACCCAACAAAGAAACTCACTTTTGGCGAAGCCGATCAACTCTACTTAGTGAACCTGCAACAGGATAGCACGGAGGTCAAGAATCTGGCTACCAAGAATTCTGAAGTAGTTTCCGAACTGTTAAAATTACACATGGACTGGATTGAAGAGATTTTAAACCGCAAATCTTCAAATTGATGGCATAGTAACCACTTTTTCCTTACCTTATTTGCTGAAATTACCCCAACCCAAAATCACCTATAATTCCTTTAACCTATGAATAGACGCATCGCACTGCGACATCTTGCGCTGATCTCCGGAGGACTTGCTCTAATTCCTTCCTGCGATTTCAGTTCGGATGATATCCTCGCTGCCTACGAAAAGTTGAAAGTCACCGCTTCGCAGAAATCCCTGCTCGGTGATATTTCTGATACCATTATTCCCGCAGGGGAAATTAAAGGCTCCTTGGATTTAGAGGTTCCGGACTTTATCCTAGTCATGATTAATGACTGCTTTATAACAGAGAACCAAGCCCTTTTCACCCAAGGTTTAGCGGCATTTCCAGCCTATGTGAAAAAGTCTGCTGGAAGCAGCTTTGATCAATTGGACACTAAAAAGAAGGAGGAAGTCATCCAGACAGGCGCCAAGTTAGAAAGTGGAGAAACCGAAGAAGGCATGACCAATAAGGCAATTTCCTACTTCCTGAATACGACCAAGCGATTTACAATCCAAGGCTATATGGCCTCTGAATACATTCAAACCGAAGTGATCCCATACTCATTGATTCCCGGCGAATACAATGGTGCCGTGTTGATTACTGACCTTCAAAAACCGCGTATTAATGGCTAATCTGAATTTAAAAAGTAAAGAAGAACGAACTTATGAAGCCATTGTGGTGGGTTCAGGGATCAGTGGAAGTTGGGCAGCAAAAGAACTTTGTGATTTGGGAGTGAAAACTCTGATGATCGAACGAGGTCGAAATGTGGAGCATATCAAGGATTATCCGACTACCAATATGCTTCCTTATGAATTTCCGCATCGAAACCAGATTACCCAGGAAGTAAGGGATGCAAATCCGATAGCGAGCAAATGTTATGCTTTCAATGAGGATGCTGCGCACTTTTTTGTAAAAGACGCTGAGCATCCGTATGTACAGGAGAAGCCTTTTGACTGGATCCGAGGCTACCAAGTAGGAGGGAAATCCCTGCTTTGGGCAAGGCAAGTGCAGCGCTGGTCAGATTTTGACTTTGAAGGCCCGGCACGAGATGGCTTCGCAGTAGATTGGCCGATCCGGTACAAGGAAATTGCTTCTTGGTACAGCCATGTTGAGAAATTTGCTGGAGTATCTGGAAACAAAGACGGCTTAGCGAATTTGCCAGATGGGGAGTTTTTGCCGGGTTATGAGCTGAATGTAGTGGAGAAAT
The DNA here is from genome assembly GCA_963926065.1 of uncultured Algoriphagus sp. Classification (GTDB taxonomy): domain Bacteria; phylum Bacteroidota; class Bacteroidia; order Cytophagales; family Cyclobacteriaceae; genus Algoriphagus. The sequence goes on along the minus strand of CAWUWQ010000384.1, from coordinate 181 downwards.
ATTTCCAAGGAAAGCTGAAAGAGCATTATGGAAATGACCGGCATATGATCTCTTCCCGTTGCGCGCACATCAATGGAAACTTGGACTACTATGCGCAGCAAGGCCGTGCAAAATGCCAAAACAGAAACCTTTGTCAGCGAGGCTGTCCTTTTGGAGGCTATTTCTCTTCCAACTCATCGAC
>CAWUWQ010000383.1:0-2507 GCA_963926065.1 uncultured Algoriphagus sp. | reverse complement strand
CTCATGGCTGACAAATCCAATCGCGCACTGCTCTTTATCTTTATTACTATCCTGGTCGATGTCATTGGTTTGGGGATAATCATTCCGGTCGTTCCAAAATTAATTGAGGACTTGACTGGCGAAGGACTTAGCGAAGCTTCACGTTACGGAGGCTGGTTGATCTTCTCTTTTGCAGCGATGCAATTCCTCTTTTCGCCAATTATGGGAGGACTTTCGGATCGATTTGGTCGAAGGCCTGTTTTGCTCTTTTCCTTATTTGGCTTGGGAGTAGATTATGTTTTTCATGCGCTTGCACCGACTCTGTTTTGGCTTTTCGTGGGGCGATTGATTGCGGGTATGTTTGGGGCAAGTTTCACCACAGCCACCGCATACATTGCAGATGTCAGCACTCCGGAAAAGCGGGCACAAAACTTTGGTTTGATTGGAGCCGCTTTTGGATTAGGCTTTATCATTGGTCCAGTCATTGGCGGTTTGGCGGGTGCCGAATTTGGGCCTAGGGCACCTTTTCTAGTAGCTGCGGGTCTGTCTCTATTGAATGTGATTTACGGATTTTTTGTACTTCCGGAATCTCTTCCTGTTGAAAAAAGACGGGCATTTAATTGGAAACGAGCAAATCCTATCGGTTCATTAAAGCAACTAAGAAAATATCCTGTGGTCTCTGGATTGGTGGTTTCGCTGGTACTGATTTATCTTTCTGGGCATGCAGTTCAAAGCAATTGGGCCTACTACACTATGTTTAAGTTTGAATGGGATGAGGCCATGGTTGGATATTCTCTGGGTGTGGTTGGTTTGCTCGTTGCGATAGTTCAGGGAGGTTTGATTCGGGTGGTTATCCCAAAGCTTGGTCCATCCTTGGCCGTCTACATTGGGATTGCGCTCAATGCCGTTGGCTTGCTCTTTTTTGGAATGGCTTCTGCAGGCTGGATGATGTTTGTGTTCTTAATCCCTTATTGCTTAGGTGGGATTTCTGGACCTGCATTGCAGGGAATTATTTCTGCTCAAGTCCCCGCCAATGAGCAAGGGGAATTACAGGGCGCATTAACTAGTCTGGTAAGCTTGACGGCTATTGTAGGCCCGGTCATGATGAATAGTATTTTTGCCTATTTTTCTTCAGACGAAGCTCCGATATATCTTCCAGGAGCCTCATTTTACCTTGCCTCATTCTTTACAGTCGTCAGCTTATTTTTTGCGTATCGCGTGCTCTCTACTCGATTGGTTGAGACGACCTAGATCTTAGCTTAATCTGCAGAAAGCTTTGATCTTCAAGAAAACATTCCGACCTAACTCAGGGATAAAATATTTTCTAAGAAATATGGTTCCTATAGAATCCACGGGAATCTTCCCCACTTTCGGGGTAAAATGAATTAGTCAGTTATCATTGGTTACATTTCTAATCCTAAAAAAGTGCCAAATTCTCACTTTGGGCTATTTTTTCCACAACTCTAATTCCTTTCTAATCAATGCCCTACCCTCTAAAAAAACTCAGATATTTTTTGATTTTTATTGGGATGGGATAAAGATTTAGCTACTTTTAACAAGAAGTGGGAAAAAGTGGGGCAAAGTGGTAGAATGTGAATTTCATTTTGTTACTTTTGTCTTTACCTCTTATTCAACAGAAAAACTATCCGTAGCAAATGTTTAATGGTCAATATGATTGTAAGCTAGACCCGAAAGGACGTCTGGTATTGCCAGCCAAAATCAAGGCGGCGATTCCAGAGTCTAATGGCGTGACGCTTATGATTCAGAAGGCCGCTGATGGATGCCTGAAATTATATCCGATGGTGGAATTCCGAAAATTGGAAAATCAGGTAAATGCACTTTCTGATCACACCGAGGAGACAAGGAAACTGAAACGTTCCTTCTTCATTCGAATCGCCGAGGTAGATCTGGATAGTTCGGGAAGATTCCTGATTCCTAAAGCATTCCAAGAGTATGCCGGTCTTGAAAAAGATGTAGTGGTGATCGGCTTGGGGAGTAAAATCGAGCTTTGGAGTGCAGAGCGATTAGATGGATCCGTCATCAATGAGGACGATATCTTATCACAACAGATGGAAAAACATCTTTCTTAAAAGCCATGACAGAGTCTACTTATCATATTCCAGTGATGCTTACCCAGTGCACTGAAGGCTTGGCTATAGATCCCAATGGAATCTATGTCGATGTGACCTTTGGTGGTGGTGGACATTCACGAGAGATTCTCAAGCATTTGGACAAGGGCCATTTGTATGGATTCGATCAGGATCAAGATGCAGAAGTGAATATTCCGGCCAGCGATAACTTCACCTTCGTGGCTGCCAACTTCCGGGATTTGAAGAAATACCTCCGCTTTTACGGCGTAACTAAGGTGGATGGGATATTGGCAGATCTGGGGATTTCTTCCCATCAGATAGATGTGCCTACCAGAGGATTTTCCACACGATTCAAGGGTGACCTGGATATGCGGATGGATCAGGAGGCTTCAGTTTCTGCCAAAGAAGTATTGAATACCTACGAAGCAGCTAAGCTTC
>CAWUWQ010000382.1:0-17924 GCA_963926065.1 uncultured Algoriphagus sp. | reverse complement strand
TGGCGCTGGTGCTGTGGCGCGACAGACTATTGGTGTTACCGTGATCGGAGGGATGCTTGCAGCGACCTTCTTGGCGATCTTCTTTGTGCCAGTTCTTTATGTGGTGATTACTAGAATCGCCTACGGCAAAAAGACATTAGCGGAATTGGAAGCTAATTATGATCCAAGTAAGCACGAGAATCATTAAGTAATTTATTAGCTAGCTAGAATTCAAATGCCCCCAGAAAGCGAAGCGCTTCATGGGGGCATTTTTGTGTTTAAATAAAATGATCGCTCTTTTTAGGACTTAGCCGGGATTGTTCCAAGTTCGATAAGAGCTTCTATCTTATTTCTTCTTGTATTTCAAGATAGTACCTAAGCTTAGCCAAGGTGTATTTACTTCCAAATCTTATAATTAAACACTAATCTCTTGGATTGGATCAAGGTTCGCCAGTCTATGAAAAAAAGACAAAAAAGTAGAAACAAAGCAAATAAAAGGCTTGCGGCAGACTTCCAGGAGAAGGCATTGTCAAGTATAGTTTGAGCATTTTCTACAGCATATGCACCTAAAAGCAAGGCAAAAGTGTCGCTTGTAAATTTACCAATGAGAAATGCCGGGATAATATAGATGGGCTTTAATCTTGAAATGCCAGCCCCTAAAAAAAGTGGAGTGGTTGGGAGTGGTAATAGTGAATAAGCAAGTACTATCATTTGCCCCTTCCATTTATTCTCGCTCATTTTTTCTCCAAGGAACTGAATATCATTATTCTTCGACGTATTGAGATATTTAACAGCCAGTAAAGGTGCATATAAGAGAAGAATGTATCTACCTAAAACAGAGCCAGCTACTCCTATTACAATTACCGCCCACACATTTAACTCAAAAACGATCTGTAAAAACATCATTATGGTAAATGCGGGGGCGAAAGGGAAAGGCACCATATCAAATAATAGTGCCCCTAAGAAAACTAAGAAATACTGCCACCACATGCTTTTAGGTATTGATTTTCAAGAAAATATTTTATTTGGCCATTTGGCTCAAACGTTAGTGCAGGGTATAATAGGATCTCATAAGTTACTATTTACTTGGAGAATTTTCTTTGTGAACCCTTTGGTATTTTGAGCGTAGCGAAAGGCAACTGTTAACTCATTTTTAGGCTCTTAATTATTCCTGAAAAATCTTCTTTTGAGTAGGCAGTAGCACAAACTTCCTCCAAGCCGCCATTCCAAGTTTAAATTGTTTTACGAACTATTGGTCAATTCCCAAAAAAATAGTTGGGGTCGCTGGAATGAGAAAGAATTTGCAATGTAGTTACCGATTTCGACCTTGAACCTATTGAAATGATTTCGGGAATTGCCTCGGCCATTATCTGCATTGGAAAATCCAGAACTTAGAATTAATACGTCTCCTATTTTCTGAAAAGTTTATTTCTGAGGAGGCACTATTCTGCCTTATGAAATTTGATCTGACGATCTTGTTCCCAAATATAAAAAACCGTCTTATCGTCTAAAATGATCGACTTCAGGTAACTTCCTTTCCCAATTGTATTGTCATACTTATCGGTCAATGATACTGATTTGACAGCATCACCACTTTGCATAGAAATCAAAATAGTATCTGAAGTTCCTGAAATACTCGAATTTCTCCCTTCACCGATCTTAACCTCAACAGCTCCTGGCTTGCTATAATATACCATGCCTTCTCTCCTCCAAGTGGTGTGAATTCCCTTGGCATCATCAATCACGATTCCGCCGCCATCCATAGGGCAGCCTTCCAATTTCCAAGTCCCCAGCCCTAGCTTTTGAGCAATCCCAAATGATTTCCCACGGTCAGATGATTTGGTTAAATATAAATCCCTTGAGCCATCCAGCCAGTTTCTAAACATGATCGCAACCTCAGTTCCATTTACCGCGATACTTGGCTTGCAGCATTCGCAGACATGCTCGTCGGGAGATTGATAGGCCAATTGATTTTTGGACCAGTTGGATCCGCCTTTGGAAAGCGAAGAGAAATAGATTTGGTTTCTTTTACCTATCCTGGTATCAAGCCATACTGCATAGAAATTGTCTTTTTTGTCCGCAGCGATGCTCATCAATCCTTCCGGAGCCGTTCCTATTTGGTCATTTACAACTCCTTTGGCTTTCCAGCTAGTGGATTCGCTACTTAGTTCAAACCAGTGGATATTTCCGGTCTTGTCCATTGCGGTAATGACTGATTTCGTATCCGAACTTGCAATTTGTGGGCCTCTGGACATGCCCAGGTGCATTCCCGGGACTTCCGCCACCAAAACAGGATTTGAGAAAGTAAGTCCTCCGTCATTTGAGGTAACGCAGAACACCTTATCTACTTGCCCAAATACTACCCGGATCAGCCCTTTGGTATCCAAACTGGCTTGTGGCTGCTCTCCCTGAGAGATGGTGCTGACTTTGGTTTGAGACCAAGATGATACAGTCGAGGTCAGGATCAGGAATCCAATTAATATTTTTCTCATTTTGATTTACTTTGAAATTAAGGTAACGAAAGGCCGGCGTTAAGCCTATCAGAGTTTGACAAATGGGGGATAGATTAATCTTGTGACTGGGAGAAATTAAACCTGGATACAGCTCAAAACTATGCTTAGGTGGAATTCGATACTTAGTAGATCTAGGATAATGTAATTGTCTTACAGCCCAGCATTTCATCGTAGGGCTTAGGCATCCTGTAGGGACGTTAGATTCGAAGCATGGGGTTTCAACTCCGGGTAAAGTAATGACATTGGTTTAAGTTTGGATATTGCAAGGCAGGGGGTTGTCCTCTTGAAAAATGGAATCACAAATTTCTTATCATATTTGGGTGAAATTCCTTCCGCCTGCTAGCTGAATCTACCCAGTCCAAACACCAATTCAACTACACCCAGACGACGAATATCCATTTTAGATCGATGCAGCTACTCACCAATTGTCCTAATTGTAACGCCACCACGATAGGCTCTTTTATTAAGGTCAGTGCTCAAATGCATTCCAATAAAGAGTTGTTCAACTTTGACCAATGTGCCAAATGTAAACTGGTCTTCTTAAATCCCAGAGTACCGATAGACCAGCTAAAAAACTACTACACTTCTTCTTATTTACCTTACAGAGGAGCAAAAGCCTGGGGGAAGTATGAAAAATTGGTGGAGAGCAGCCAAAAAAAGCTAGACCTGAAACGCGTGAACCGCACCAAAGATGCGCATCAGTTGTCATCCGAATCCTTGATTCTAGATATTGGCTGCGGTAGCCCCAGCTTTTTAAAGGCATGTCAGCAAATCCTAAATTGTCGAACTTTCGGCATTGACTTTAGTGACGAAGGATGGAAAGATGAAACTGATCGATTTGAAGGGCTAGACTTACAAGTCGGAGAAATTCAAGAGCTGCCAAGCAGTTTGCAGCCTGATGTGATTACGATGTGGCATTATTTGGAGCATGATTACTCCCCATTTGAAAACCTGAGTTATTTGAAATCCATTTCGAAACCTTCCACGACACTTATCATCGAAATTCCCAACTTCGATTCAGCGAGTAGCAAAAAATATGGCGAAAACTGGGCGGGTTGGCATGCACCACGTCATACCTCGTTATTCTCGCCGGATAACATCGCGCTGCTGCTTCAAAAAAGCGGTTGGAAAGTTTCGGAACTACTCACCTATGGTACGATGGATCCTTATCTACTGTATTGGATGAGCGAAATGGAGAAAAAAGAAATCAAGTGGGATAAAAATATGGAGGATGAGTTTTTTGGGTTTATGCTTGGCATGCTGAGATTTATGCCACAAAAATGGCGGGAGAAAAGATCCTCTCTCGGAATCATGACCATAATAGCCAATCCAGCATAGCGTCTTTTAAAAGATAAAGATTCTTATTTCCCCTAGTATCCTTGCAATTGGTCTGGCTGTCTTTCCTCTCGAAAAAGCTGAATTCACTCGAATTGATCGTAAGGTGTAATTTATCCGAATCTGTACGAGTTACAACTAGGCTAGCATTTTATAGCTAGCGGGATATAAGCATCCTATAGCGACGCTAGATTCGTAGCTTGGGGTTTCAACCCCGGGTAAATTAATGATATTGGCTTTAGTTTGACGTATATTGCCACAAAAACCCAAAGGTTATGGAAACTGCTCTCATCGCGGCAATTATTGTGATTGTTGCTTTTTTACCGCTGATATATTTTACAAGAAGAAGCTCAGATATTCGAATTGATGGAAAAAATCTGGTGATTCGCTACCCCCTGCGCAAAAAAGAAATCAATCTTGACACGGAACTCAAAAGCTGGAAATTCCAAGAAATCAATCGTCTATGGATTGGGAAAACTCAGGCTATAAATCTGGAACTTCAAAGCGGCAAGTGGCATCATGTTGATTCCCGATTCAATCGAGAGACTTTTAATTCGGTTTATGCTGTGTTAACTGAAAATTATGAGGAATATAGAGAGGCTGATCTCAGCTAGTTTTTTATTTCTTCTTCACATATCACACTTAATTCTTGAACCTCGATGAATTCAAGAGCAGCTAAAAAGGTCTATAGCAAAACTATTGGCTAACTTTTTTAAAGGAATTGGTTAATATAAAATAGTAGAATATGCTAAGACCCGCCACCAATCCTAATTCAAGAAAGTCCTTTAAATTTTCATCTATATCGAAATTTCGATTCAACAAGCCAAAAACTAGTACGATCGGGATTCCTATAATTATTGCAAAGGCAAACAGTCGAAGACCTATTACAAATGACAGGGAAAGAAATCTTCCGAAATAGTCCTTTTTGTCACCTGCTGAGTTAATGTCAAATGTCATCTTTGCCCCAACTACTGTAACAATAATTCCAATAATTATTTCAATAACGATAACCCATTTTACCGTGTAGTCATTAGTTGATAGATAAGGGAAAATTGAAAATAGTATCAAATTAGCTAATAGGTAATTAAAAAAGGTGCTTTCCGAAACGTCGCCAATTTTAAGTTTGCGCTCTAATTCTTTGATGTCAAACCAAATCATATCATTTATTTTAGTATTTTTAGTTCACCAAGATATTGCTTTTATTCTCGACGCCAAATAGCCTTGAGACAATGAATTTTAACTTGGAAATAAGAATCATTCGAAACTGAATTCTCAATCTTTTTTCATGACTCCCAAGAGCTATTCTAGTTGGACACTGAGCCCCTAATTTCAAGTAGGCAGAAAAGTGGTATAAGGAAATTTAATTTGGTCAGTGGGGCAATTGTAGATGTATAAGCTCAATATCAAGCCATACTACTTTTCCGCCTTGTCTCTATACCCCTTTTCCCAAACCCACTCCTATAATTTATAATTACTTTTCTGACATTTTCCCCCTATCTTTTTTGCTTAATCCCAATCCTGATGTTTAAGACCCTTTTTACTACCGTCCTATTTCTTTCATTTGCGCTCTCTGCCTTTTCGCAAGACCTCAGTCAAATCTTGGATTCTTACCAATTCCGAAATGTTGGTCCGCTACGTGGAGGGCGAGTAACTGCGGTGGAAGGGGTGGATACCAAACCTTCTAATTTTTATATGGGAGCAACTGGTGGAGGAGTCTGGAAAACTGATGATTATGGGATCACTTGGAAGAATATCTCAGATGGTTCTTTTCCCACGCCTTCGATCGGAGCAATTTCCGTTTATCAAAAGCAACCTGAAATTATTTACGTGGGCACAGGTTCTGATGGCCTGCGCTCGAATGTGATCACAGGAAAAGGAGTCTTCAAGTCCAAAGACGAGGGTAAAACCTGGGAATTTATAGGCTTGAAAGATGTCGGACAGATCGGTGCGGTGGAGATTCATCCCACGAATCCGGATATCGTTTATGTGGCTGCGATCGGCCAGGCTTTTGGAAAGAATACAGCGCGAGGAGTATTTAAGACTGTCGATGGTGGAGCGAGCTGGGAGAAAGTTTTTTATCATTCGGATAGTGTCGGAGTTTCCGATTTGGAGCTTGCTCCGGATGATCCAAACACCATTTATGCCGGTGCTTGGCGAGGAGAGCGTAAGCCTTGGACGATTACGTCTGGTTCTTCAGAAGGGGGAGTTTACAAGTCTACCGATGCTGGGAAAACTTGGACCAAGCTGAGCAAAGGACTTCCAAGCAAATTGACCGGAAAAATTGACTTTGCTGTTTCGCCGGCTGATCCAAATGTGGTCTATGCAAATATTGAGGCCTCAGATAAGCAAGGTGGACTTTATAGGTCTGCTGATCGGGGAGCAATTTGGGAGTTTGTCTCTGATAATTCCAACCTGACGAATCGGCCTTTCTACTACACAAACATTTACGCCAATCCAAAAGATGCCAATACGGTTTACAATAATGCCTTACGTTTTCAGCGCTCGTTTGATGGGGGGAAAACTTGGAAACCCATATCCACTCCGCATGGCGATAATCATGATATTTGGATCAATCCAAGTGATACTACCATCTGGATTCAAGCCAATGATGGTGGGGCAAATATCACGCAGAACAATGGCGTAAGTTGGTCCACCCAATTCAACCAGCCGACAGCAGAGCTTTATCAAGTAGAAGTAGATGATCAATATCCTTATTGGCTCTATGCGGGTATGCAGGATAACTACAGCACGATTGCCGTGCCGAGCATGCCGCCTTTAAGTGTGCAGGCGGGCAGCAATTCCTACATCATCAATACCGGAGGTTGCGAAACAGGCCCAGCGGTACCAAAGCCAGGCGATCCGAATATTGTTTATTCGAATTGCAAAGGGCGATTTGGGGTTTTCGACAAGCGTACCGGACAGGAAATGCAGTACTATGTCGGAGCGTCGAATATCTATGGTCACAATCCAAAAGACCTGAAATTTAGATTTCAGCGAGTAGCTCCAATACACGTTTCTCCACACAATTCCGGGGTGATCTACCATACTTCGCAGTATGTGCACAAGACCTTGGATGAAGGCAAAACTTGGGAAATTATTTCTCCAGACTTGACCGCAAATGAGCCGGATAAGCAGGTGGTTCCAGGTGGCCCGATTACTCGAGATGTCACCGGCGAGGAATATTACAGTACGATTTATGCCATTCGAGAATCTCCGATTCAGGAAGGTTTGATTTGGGTTGGTGCAAATGACGGTCCAGTTCATGTAACAAAAGACGCTGGCAAAACTTGGGAAAATGTGACTCCAAACATGCCAAAAGGTGGTAGAGTGGATTCAGTAGAGCCTTCTCCCCATGATCCTGCAACTGCTTATGTGGCGATCCTTCGCTATTTGATGGGGGATGATAAACCTTATATCTACAAGACAAGTGATTATGGTAAAACTTGGACTTTACTTACTGATGGAAAAAATGGAATTCCGGAGGATTTCCCAACGCTAGTTGTGCGTGAAGATCCTGCCAAAAAAGGAATCCTCTATGCAGGAACGCAGTTTGGTTTATTTATTTCCCTAAACGACGGCGCAACTTGGACGCCTTTCAAAAGCAATCTTCCAGTCACTCCGATCACCGATATCAAGATTCATCAGGATGATTTGGTGATGTCTACTATGGGAAGAGGTTTTTGGATTTTGGATAATCTGATGAGTTTGAGAGGAATTTCTGAGATTGGAAATCAAGCGATGGTGTTTTTTGATACCAAGCCAGCCATCCGAAACATGATGTCTGCGCAGCGCGAAACCAATGGCCCGGAATACCCTCGAGCTGGCGCAAAGCTGGATTACTACTTGGCAGAAAATCAGGAAGGACTTCGATTGGAGTTGTTGAATGCAAAAGGACAGGTAGTTCGAACTTTCAAAGCTGATGCTCCAAAAGGAGAAAAAGTAGATAGTACTAGAAATATGTCCACAGAATTCACCGAATCTCCAGCTTCGAGTGGGCTTCCAAATAAAGCTGGGATGAACCATTTCAGTTGGAATATGCAACATCAGGGAGGTTGGAACAAAGACCCGAGGCGTTCCTATACCGGAAGTGGTCCGATGGTTTCGACTGGGGTTTACACGGCAAGACTGATTTCGGGAGAGACCGTGTTGGAGGAGAAATTTGATGTGGTTTTGGATCCAAGGGTGACCTTGGTTACGGATGCTGATGTGGCGGAGCAAGAACTACTGACGCTGGAAATACAGTCTTTCCGAAATGAGGTAGATCAACTGATTGCGGCCATCGAAAAAGAAGTGGAAGCACTGAAACTTGTGATTGAAAAGGAAAGTCCATCCAAAAAAATAGCTCGAAAGAAAAGTGAATTAGAGACCATTTACAATCAATTGGTCACGGAAGAAGGTACCTATATGCAACCTATGCTGGAGGATCAAGCGCGTTATTTGAATTCCATGTTAGGTCAAGCAGATCAAAAGCCGGGGCAGGATGCCTATGAGCGATTTGAGGAATTGAAAGCTTGGCTTGAACGTGTTAAAGACCAATATGCGGCAGTAGGAAGTAAATAGTTTTACAGTAGGCAGTTTTCCAGTTGTCGGTTATTGGATGAACCTATTGGAGTCTGCCGCATAAGCAGGGGGAGGAGTTGGTGACCAAACCCTTACCCCTAAAAATAAGAGTAGAAAGTAAAATCTCTTCATTGAAAGTTATTTGGCGAAAAAATAAGTGAAAAATGAAGGTTTCGCCAAATGAAATAGTTACTTCGGTATTTTATCATGCTTCCAAATGAAAAAATGGAGATTTTTTAAAAAAGGGTGTAAATATTTGGAGGATAGTGTTTTGTGTTTTCGAGCTTTTGAACAGCTGTTTGCAGATGCCAAAGTAATTACAAACCTTGAGGGTAAATTAGTAACAGATAAACCCAAAGAATAAACATGATGAATTTTTCAGAAAACGAAAATCAAGGAATGATCGCCAAGATGATCCAAGATTTCGGTGCGAAAGAAATCACTCCCTTTAGAAAAGAATGGGATGACAAATCGCATTTCCCTAAGCCACTTTTTAAGAAACTAGGAGAACTTGGATTGATGGGCGTTTTAATCCCCGCCGAATATGGAGGATCTGGATTTGGATACTTTGAGTATGTGACCGCAATCGTGGAGCTTTCCAAATTGGACCCATCGATTGGCCTTTCTATGGCGGCACACAATTCCCTTTGCACCAACCATATTTTTATGTTTGGAAATGAGGAGCAAAAGCGGAAATACATCCCTAAACTAGCTACTTGCGAATGGCTTGGGGCTTGGGGTTTGACTGAGCCAAATACCGGGTCAGATGCCGGAAATATGAAAACTGTCGCGATCAAGGATGGCGATCATTTTGTGTTAAACGGAGCTAAAAATTTTATCACCCATGGTGCATCAGGTGATGTGGCGGTAGTTATCGCCCGAACCGGCGAAGTTGGAGATTCACATGGAATGACTGCTTTTGTGATCGAGCGAAGTACACCGGGATTTGAAGGTGGACGTTTGGAAGATAAACTAGGTATGCGAGCTTCTGAAACGGCTGAAATGATTTTCACAGATTGCCGAATCCATAAGGATCAGGTGCTCGGTGAAGTGGGTGAAGGATTTATCCAATCCATGAAGGTGCTTGACGGGGGTCGTATTTCGATCGCAGCATTGTCCTTAGGTATTGCCGAAGGAGCGCTTGAGGCATCGATTGCCTATTCCAAAGAGCGTCACCAATTCAATAAGCCAATCAGCTCTTTTCAAGGAATTTCCTTCAAGTTGGCAGATATGGCAACACAGGTTGAGGCTTCAAAATTATTGATCTATAAAGCATGTGATCTAAAAAATAGAGGCGAAAAAGTCACTTTGGCAGGAGCTCAGGCCAAACTTTATGCTTCTGAAGTTTGTGTTTCAGTTTCCAATGAGGCAGTACAGATTTTTGGGGGTTATGGTTTTACTAAAGATTATCCAGTAGAGAAATTCTACCGTGATTCGAAGCTTTGTACTATCGGAGAGGGAACGTCTGAGATTCAGAAATTGGTAATTTCTAGAGAAATACTTCGGTAATTCTGAAGTTTGAAATTAAAAAGCTGAAAAATCAAAAAGCTGAAATCCGAGAGGGTTTCAGCTTTTTTGGTTTTTGGTGAATGGATTAATCAATTGTATTCTAAATCTTCTTAAGATCTCTGAGTAATTTTTTCGGGTCTTGTCTATTATCCCAGATCAATAAAATTTTCAATTCTGAATTGTCAACTTTATAATAAAGGCTGACATTTTCGTGAATAAGTAGTTTACGGTTATCCGTTGAAAAAACCTTTGAACCGATTTCAGGATTTGACGAAATGAGGTCAATCTTTCCATCAATTAAGTCCAGAAATTTCTCTATTATTTTTTCATCCCAAACTGACTCTAAAAATTCTACACAACTATTCAATGAGTGTATAGCTTCGTCAGTCCAAAAAATAACGGATAATTTCACTTACCTCTAAGGAGATTTTTAGCTGAGGTGTGAGGAGTGATTTTTTTTGACTTGTTTGATAATTCAAGGATTTCAGAAAGCACCTTTTCTTCTTCAGTGAGAGATTTACTCTTTAGTTTGTCTAAAATTTGAATTAGATCTTCATTTTTCAAATTCTTAACCCAGTCTATAATTTCAGCTTTCTTTTCTGCAATGTTCATAGCTAAAGGTAGTTAAATGGAATAATGATTTCAATTCGCATTGATTTTTTGCTCGAATTTTCAACGACTTGGTCGGTAATTGCGATCTCCAAAAGTGCCATTTTGAGAAGATTTTTAAAATGATATGCTTAAACTCCAGCAACCATATACACTCCTGCCGCCAAAGCTGCGCCTGCAATTGGCCCCAAAATCGGAACCCATGCGTATCCCCAATCAGTAGCTCCTTTGCCTTTGATCGGTAAAAGCTGATGCATTAACCTTGGACCAAAATCTCGGGCTGGATTGATCGCATAGCCCGTAGTTCCTCCCAAGGAAAGTCCAATCACCCATACTAGGAATGCAACTGGAATGGCACCAAGTGAACCCATTCCAATGGGAGTTTCGGTGACATCTACAATCTTCACCCCAGAATTGTATAAGATCACCAGTATCAGGACAAAAGTACCAAGCAACTCAGAGAGGAAATTCAATTTGAAATTTCGAATGGCAGGGGAGGTACCAAAAGGTGCAGCCAAGATTCCCGGATCTTTTTCAGCTTCGTAATGGTCTTTGTACATTAGCCAAGCCAATCCCACACCGAGCATAGCTCCTAGAATCTGAGCTAAAATATATCCCGGAGCTAGTGCCCAATCAAACTGACCGGTGATTCCCAGCCCAATCGTTACTGCTGGATTGAGATGAGCTCCACTATAAGGCCCTGCTACCACTACTCCGCAAAATACTGCCAAAGCCCAGGCTGTGGAGATCTCCATAATCCCTCCTCCATTTCCTTTGGTTAGGGGTAAAAGCATATTGGCGACAACGCCAGATCCTAAAAGTAAAAGAAGGAAAGTGCCTATGAATTCTGCTAGGTATGGATTCATTTTGCTAAGATTGGGTTTTTAAGGGTTTCTTGGTGGGAATATAGGAAGTGAAAATTAATTAGTCTCTATCCAATTCTTAGAACGGTCAATTGATTTCTGCCAGAAATGAAGCAAATTTTCTCGCTTTTCTTTTTCCATGTTGGGAGTGAAACTCCGATCGGCAGTCCAAAGTGATTTGATCTCCTCCTGATTTTCCCAAAATCCAACTGCCAATCCGGCCAAAAATGCCGCACCAATCGCTGTAGTTTCAATGATCTCTGGACGCTTAATTTCGCAATCCAGCAAGTCTGCTTGAAACTGCATTAGAAAGTTATTTGCAGTAGCGCCACCATCTACTCGGAGCTCGGTGGTTGGTTTTCCACTGTCTTTTTCCATGGCTTTGAGCACATCGTAGACTTGATAAGCGATCGCTTCCAATGCTGCTCTGGTGAAATGTGCAATAGTTGTCCCTCGGGTAATTCCAAAAAATGCTCCGCGGGCATTTTGATCCCAATGCGGTGCACCTAAGCCAGCTAGTGCAGGCACGAAATAAACGCCATCGTTATCGGCTAAGCTTGTCGCAAGTTTTTCTGTCTCCTTGGCATCTTTGAAAAGCTCCAGCCCATCACGAAGCCACTGAATTGCCGCTCCGCCAATAAATACTGAACCTTCTAAGGCATAGTTGATCTCGTCTCCAATCTTCCAAGCTACGGTCGTTAGTAATTGGTTTTTTGATCGAACCGCTTTAGTTCCAGTATTCATGACGAGGAAGCAGCCGGTTCCATAAGTGGTCTTGGCCATTCCGGGCTCGGTACAAAGTTGTCCGAAAAGAGCGGCCTGCTGATCTCCAGCTATTCCAGCAATTGGGATTTTTGTACTGAGCACGTCACCTGTTGTTTCACAATAAACTTCAGAGCAAGACTTTACAGCTGGAAGCATTGATGCTGGGACGCCAAAAAGATCCAATAATTCCTGATCCCATTGTTGGGTATGAATATTGAAAAGCATGGTTCGGCTGGCATTTGTGATATCAGTGATGTGGTTTTTCCCAGCAGTGAGTTTCCAAACCAACCAAGAATCCACGGTACCAAAAGCCAATTCTCCGGCTTCAGCCCGAGCTCGAGCTCCTTGGACATTTTCAAGAATCCAACGAATTTTGGTAGCAGAAAAATAGGCGTCAATGATCAATCCAGTCTTTGAAGCGATGAGTTCTGCGTGACCTTTTTCTTTTAAGCTATCGCAAAAAGCAGCCGTTCTCCGATCTTGCCAGACTATAGCGTTGTAAAGTGTCTTTCCTGTTTTTCGATCCCAGACAATGGTTGTTTCCCTTTGATTAGTGATGCCGATTGCAGCGATCTGATCTGTCCGAATGCCTTTATTTACCAATGCCTCAATCATGACTGAGGATTGGGAAGTCCAGATTTCTTCAGGATCATGTTCCACCCAGCCTTGCTTTGGGAAATACTGTTTGAACTCCCTTTGGGCGGTGGAAACGATTTTTCCTTTTTTATCAAAAACGATCGCTCGCGAACTTGTAGTCCCTTGATCAAGCGAAAGTATATAAGGTCTAGTCTGGGTCATTGGGTTTTGGGTTAATTAGTCAAAAAGATAATTGATTATCCACAATTATTCTGGTTTGTCCAAATAGGTTGAAATGGTCCCAGTTCACGATTGATGGGCCATAGAAACCTTAACAGGCTTTTTAGCAGGCTTTTATTTAGTTGACAGCATACAAGGTATTTTATTTCTGGTTATATGACTCAATGATTTTTTTGAATATTCTACTCTCTAAGTTCCGATCTCATATCATCCTTCCCTCATTTAATCAAATACTTCGAAGCCGTTTTTTCAAAAGCAGCCAACTCACTTTTTATCCAATCCGTATCCTCTCCCATTTCAGCAGCCATCAGTTTAGCCACTTTAGGTGCAGCATCTCTAGCAGCCTGTGCATCCAAAATCAGAATTCTAATTCGCCGCGAAAGTATATCTTCTAGTTTTAATGCCATTTCATTTCGCACTGCCCAAATTACTTCGGCTTGGATATTTGGGAAGTCTGGATGAATTTTTTCTTTCCAGGCGGGATGTTCTTCGGCCAAAGTTTTGATGGCTTTTGCGTCAGTCCCATAGATTCCCCAATGCCCTGCTTCCAGATGGCTGGTATTTCCTTGGATACTCATTTCGGCTGAAGTCGATTCTTTAGGTTTCTCTCCAGTCACTTGCTCAAAATAATCCACCGTATCCTCTCCCATTTTTCGGAAGGTGGTCCACTTTCCTCCGGTCAACGTCACTAAGCCACTTTTGGAAAGAATGATTTTGTGGGAGCGTGAGATTTCCTTGGTTTTGGTGCTGCCTTCTTTTGGTCTAGCCAAGGGTCTTAAACCTGCAAAAACTGCTTTCACATCTGCCCGAGTTGGTTTTCGAGTCAAGTAACCTGCTGCTGTTTCCAGCACAAAATCAATTTCTTTCTGTAAAGCTTCGGGTTCAAGCTTCGGCTTTTCTCGAAGCGTGTCGGTTGTTCCTACCACCAATTTACCATGCCATGGCACTGCAAATAGAACTCGACCGTCTCGGGTTTTAGGAATCATGAGTGCATCTTTTCCACCCAAAAAGTCTAGGTCTAAGACCAAGTGAATTCCTTGGCTTGGTTGGATCATTTTTGGAGCCTCTGGATTATCCATTTGCAGGATTTTATCTGCAAAAACTCCGGTGGCATTGACCACCATTTTGGCTGTTATGCTATAGTTTTTCTTACCGATTTCGTCTTGAACTTTCAAGCCCGTAATTTTTCCTGCTTCGTTTTTAATCAAGCCCGCAACTTTGGTGTAGTTCAGAATACAAGCGCCCGCTTCATCTGCGGTTTGAGCAATCGCTACAGCTAATCGGGCATCGTCAAATTGTCCATCATGATAGACTACGCCACCCATCAATCCTTTTTGAAGAATGGCGGGCATTCGAGTGATGGTTTCTTCTTTGGAGATCCATTTTGATTTTCCGAGCCGTAGTTGACCTGCCATCCAATCGTATATTTTCAAACCAACCGTGTATTGAATTCGGTCAAACCAAGTATAAATCGGGATAATAAAAGGTTGGTCGTGTGCCAAGTGGGCAGCATTCTTTAAGAGTCTTCCTCGCTCTTTTAATGCCTCTAATACAAGACCCACATCTCCTTGTGCTAAATAGCGAACTCCTCCATGGACTAATTTAGTGCTTCGGCTTGAGGTGCCTTTGGCAAAATCTGATTTCTCTAAAAGTAAAACTGACATTCCTCTGGAAATCGCATCAAGTGCTACGCCTAATCCTGAAGAACCTCCTCCGATGATTGCGATATCCCATATTTTTGTTTCGTCAATGAGTTGGCTTAAGTTTTCTTCTCTTTTCATAAAATTTCTTTCTTAGACAAAAGTAAACTAAAAGAAATAAAAAGAAATAAAACGAAACAAAAAGAATCCATTTTTTTAATTAAGTTTCTTTTTTAGTAGTTTTAAATCCCAAAAGAAAGTAAAATGACTATTGCTGAGCGACATAAATACATTTTAGAGGAATTGGATCGAGCGGGATTTGTATCTGTTTCTGAGCTAGCCAAAAACATGGAGGTAACCATGGTGACGATCCGGAAAGATTTAAAAATCCTAGAGGACAAGGGCTTGCTTTTCCGATCTCATGGTTCGGCCACACCGGTTTCGCCTTATGTATCGGATCGTTCAGTTCAGGTGAAAAAGCTAGAGCAAGTCGCCGAGAAAACTCGAATAGCCCAAAAAGCTTTAGAATATTTGGAAGAAAACGAAGCAATTTTAATTGGATCTGGAACCACTGTGGTTGCATTTGCGCAAGCGATTCCTAGAAATTTCAAGCTCACAGTGCTTACTGCTGCCATGAATGTGACCTTGGCATTGATCGATAGTATTGAGGTTGAGTTGGTGCAATTGGGTGGGGTAGTGCGAAAAAGCAGCAGTTCGGCAGTAGGGCATTATGCCGAGGAGATGTTGAAAAACTTTGCCTGCAGTAAGCTATTTCTCAGTGTAGATGGCATTAGCTTAGAGCATGGATTGACTACCTCAAATATGATGGAGGCACACCTGAATTCAAAGATGATTCGCTCCGTCCAAAAGACGATTGTATTAGCCGATAGCCGAAAGTTTGGGAGAAAGGGATTTGGTAAAATCTGCGAACTCGAAGACATTGATATGATCATCACAGATGCGGGTATTCCTGAGATGTATCGTCAAAAGCTTGAAGAGAAGGGGATTGAAGTAGTGATTGTTTAAAAATCCTTAAAGCTTTTCTGCTCCACTTTTTCTCCTGATTCTTCAATGGTGACGAGGTAGATAAAATTGTATTCGGTATCTGTCAGGTCTGGGTATTTGTCACCGGCTCCGATAAAAAAGTTAGCCAAGCCAGGCGCAGTGTTGCTGTGGCCTATGACTAAAATATTTCCTTCAAACATTCTTAATTTTTCGGCAAAAGCTTCCTGTTCTTTAGGATCATACAATTCAATCTCCACACCGGCTTGATCTGCTGTGGGCTGCCCAGTCATTCTAGTCCGTTTATAATCAGTGGAGAAAACATGCTTGATTTTTTTATCCGCAAGGATTTGTGCCAGTTTCTCAGCTCTGATTATTCCTACCTGCGCCAATTCTGGATCTGGATTGTCCACCAGCATTTTCTCAGAGTGGCGGACGATGTAGATGGTTTTGGGCATTGGGGATGGGGTGCATGCTCCTAAAATTATAAGACCGAAAACGAAAAGCAGAAGATTTCTAACCATTGTAATTAAGATATGATTTCCAGGATAGTTTTTAAAACAGGCCTTTGATAGGATTGAGCAATCCTATCTTGGCGATGCCTTTTCTTGAACTTAGCGATTGGCTATAATAAGCCATCGAGGATAGTTTGCTTTTATCTAACAGTCAGCATAATAGGTGAATTCACAACGGGTTTTAACCCGAAAATGTATTATCCAAATGCTGATCTTTGGCTTTGATATTTTCAAAGTCGAGGAATTGCTCCCAGAAATCTTCCTCCGGAACTGCGGCTCGTAGGTATAATTTATCCTTTTTGATTGGGTGCTCAAAAACCAAATTAAAAGCATGCAGATTGATGCTTGCGTCAGGATTTGGCTTTGCAAAGCCATATTTCAAATCTCCTCTAATCGGACAACCCATAGACGCTAATTGCACACGGATCTGATGTGGGCGACCTGAAATAGGACGAACCTCTAAGAGCCAGTGATCATTCATAAACCCAAGCATCTTGTAATTCAGCTCAGCTTTTTGCGAGCCAGGCACTTCCCGATCATGGGCAGTGACTATATTTTTTTGCTCATCCTTCACCAGCCAATGGGTTAATTTCCCCATTTCCTCTTTTGGCTTTCGCTTTACGATTGCCCAATAGACTTTGTGAATATCCCGTTTGCGGAACATCTCCATCATTCGTTCCAATCCTTTGGAAGTGCGGGCAAAAGCAACTAATCCGCTCACTGGTCGATCCAGTCGATGAATAGGGTGCAAGAAAACGGCTCCCGGTTTGTCGTATTTTTTGGCAATGTACTCCTTGAGGTAATCCGTCAGAGTCTTGTCTCCGGTTTTGTCCCCTTGGACTAAAAGGCCGGCAGCTTTATTGACTATTAAAAGGTGGTTGTCCTCATAGACAACTGTAAATGGCTTCTTTTTCATAATGTTCTGCAATTTACGGATTTTTCAGCGCTACTTTTCGGCCTTTTAATCATAAATCTTATATCATACCTCCAAGCTGCTTTAAGCTTTATGACTTTATTTTCATCTTCTCCACAATATCACTCACAATCGACTCGGCATGGACTATACTGTTTTCGATGAAAAATTCTCGAGTATTCAGTCCGCCGCAAACTACGCCTGCTAGGTAAACTCCCGGTACATTGGATTCCTGATTGTATTGATCGTAGCAAGGCTGCCGCTTTTCATCTTCGCTCATTTCAACTCCTAGTTGCTCGAGCAAGCCAAAATTAGGTTTATAGCCTGTCATCGCCAGCACAAAGTCATTTGCAATCTTGACTTCCCCATCAGGAGTAGAAATGATTACTTCCGTTGCGGAGATTTCTTTCACCTTTGATTTGGCGTAAGCCTTGATAGCCCCTTCTTTGATCCGGTTCATGATATCGGGACGCACCCAGTATTTCACATTTTGATCGACTTCATCATCCAGCAAGACCATACTTACCTCAGCTCCTTTGCGCCAGCACTCAAGTGCAGCATCCACGGCTGAATTTGCACCGCCGACGACCAAGACTTTTTGCCCGATAAATGGCCAAGGTTCTTTATAGTAATGCATGACTTTTGGTAGGTCTTCACCGGGGACATTCATTAGGTTTGGGAGATCGTAAAATCCTGTTGCCAAGACGATTTTTTTTGTCTGATAACTTGATTTGGAGGTTTTGATTTGAAAAAGATCTCCCTTTTTTGAAAGCGTTTCGACTCCTTCGTACAGGTTCACATTCAGGTCAAAGTGAAAAAAGATCCTTCGGTAATATTCCAAAGCCTCTGTTCGGGTGGGTTTGTTTCCCACTGACATAAAAGGAATATTGGCCATCTCCAATCGG
>CAWUWQ010000381.1:0-23775 GCA_963926065.1 uncultured Algoriphagus sp. | reverse complement strand
GGCTTTTCGTATGCTTCCAGCGCTTCTTTGAATTGCTCCAAAGGAAATTTAGCCGCAACGTCTACTTGTGAAGTCTCTGCCATCAAAAATCCGAAAACAGCTCCAAATGCTGCTTTGCGGGCTGCGTCATCCATGCTTTCCATCCAGGTAGAAAGCCAAAATCCCTCAACAGAGATATTTTTGAAAATCAATAATCCACTATTCAGTGGGATATTTTCTAAGCTCAATAATCCAAAAACCATCATTCTACCGCCTGCTTTGATGGAAGCTAAAGCTTTGGCCCCAAGCACTCCTCCTACTGCATCAAATACCACGGATACTCCCTCTCCAGTATGTTCAGTGATCATTTTCTGAAGTTTTTCAGTTTCGGTATTGATGACTAAGTCAGCGCCCAATCCTTGTAAATAGCTCTTCTGAGCATCTTGGCGAACTGTGCAGGCAACTTTGATCCCTTTTGCTTTTGCCATCTGAATTGCAAACTTTCCAAATGCAGACGCTCCAGCAGTGATTAATAACCAATCTCCAGCTTTCAATCCACTCTTTTCAATCATTCCATAAGCAGTCATAGGATTTACAAAAGCCTGACAGGCCACTTCATCGGACATCGCCGGTGGCACTGGGATCACTAGTGCCGCTGGGATGCAAATATATTCTCTCCAAGTCCCGAGTGCTGTAAACATCACACGAGTACCCACAGGGACTTTTCCAGCTTCATCTGATTTGCTCACCACTCCACTGGCTTCAAACCCTGCACTACTAGGTAGTTTTGGAGTGATACCATACATCCCGCGAATAAACATGATGTCAGATGGGTTAATATTCCTAGCAGTAACCTTGATTTGGACCTCATGTGCTTTAGGTTCAGGCAGATCAGTCTCTTTCAATGTCAAAACTTCATTTGGCATGCCTACTTGTTCAAAAATTACCTCTTTCATCGGTTTGTTTGGTTTTAGTTCTTTAGAATTTAATTCTCCTTAAAACTATCAATATATTCTGTTTTTGTCCTGCCTCTTTTCTATTTTTTTATATCTTGAGTACTTAATTAAAACCTTCTATTATGGATTTATCTTCAGTTTTTTCACTCGATGGCAAAGTGGCCTTGATCACCGGAGCCAGCAAAGGAATAGGATTTAGTATTGCCGAAATTTTTGCAGCAGCGGGGGCAAAAGTAGTCCTCTGCAGCCGAAAACAAGAGGCAGTTGATGAGATGGCTGAAAAATTGAAATCAAAAGGCTACGAAGCTACCGGCATTGCCTGCAACGTGGGAAAAATGGATGAACTTCCATTCTTGGTGGAAAAAACCATCGCTACCTATGGTCAGTTGGATATCCTAGTCAATAATGCTGCTTCAAACCCTGTCTTTGGACCGGTGCACGAGACTAGTATTGATGCCTTTGACAAAATCATGGACGTAAACTTAAAAGCTCCTTTCGAGCTTTGTCGATTATGCTTCCCTCATTTGCGAAAATCTTCTGGAGCTTCGGTGATCAACATCAGTTCGATCGGTGGAATCTCTCCCGAGCATGGCTTGGGTATCTATTCCGTAAGTAAAGCAGCGCTAATCTCGCTAACCAAAGTCTTTGCAAAAGAGTGGGGAGAATCCAAAATCAGAGTCAATGTTATTTGCCCAGGATTGATCGAAACGAAATTTTCTGAGGCCCTCTGGACCAATGATAAAATCATGTCTATGATTATCAAACAATTGGCAATCAAACGAGCTGGGACTCCCGAAGAAATCGGAGCAATGGCCCTATTCTTAGCCTCAAATGCCTCATCCTACACCACAGGTGCTGTCTTTACAGCGGACGGAGGCTTTACTATTTAAATTTTATGACAACCAAAACCACCTTTAATGGTGATCTGGCAATTTTACTGGATCGCTATCGAAACTTTGTTAAAATTCATCTTTTTCCTAAAGACCTAGAAATCATTCAAGGTCCTTTTCGGGAATATTTACCCTACCTAAACGAACTTCGCCAAAAAGCCAAAGCAGAAGGATTATTTGCCCCGCACTTATCTCCTGCTGAAGGGGGAGTGGGATTGGATTTGGTTCAATTTGCCCAAGTCTCGGAAATCTTAGGACAAAGTCCACTCGGGCATTACGTATTCAATTGCAATGCCCCAGACATTGGAAATATGGAATTGCTTCATCTTTTCGGATCAGCATACCAACAAGACAAATTCTTAAAACCCCTTCAAAAGGGAGAGATCAGAAGTTGCTTCGCAATGACTGAACCTGAATTTGCAGGCAGTAATCCGGTAAATATGGGGACAACTGCAGTTCTCGAAGGCAATCATTATCGCATCAATGGTCACAAATGGTTTACCACAGCAGCTGATGGAGCGGCTTTCACAATCGTGATGGCAGTGACTAACCCCGAAGCAGAATCTCCTTATCAGCGGGCGAGTATGATTATCGTACCACTGGATAACCCTGGGTACAAATTCATTAGAAATATCCCGATTATGGGCGAGGCTGGTGAAGATTATGTTTCCCATGCTGAAGTGAAATTTGAGGATTGCATAGTACCAGTAGAAAATCTAATCGGAGAAGAAGGACAAGGTTTTGCTTTAGCACAAGAACGACTTGGACCAGGAAGAATCCACCATTGCATGCGATGGATTGGAATCTGTGAGCGAGCCTTTGATATGATGTGTCGTCGTGCGATAAGCCGTCAACTGGATCATGGAAAAGTTCTCGCCGACAAGCAAACTATCCAAAACTGGATCGCTGAATCACGCGCTGAAATCAAAGCTAGTCGATTAATGGTTATGGATACTGCCCAACAAATGCAGGAAAAAGGTGCAAAAGCAGTTCGTGAGGATATTTCCACTATCAAATTTTTTGTGGCAGATGTCCTCTTAAAGGTTATTGATCGGTCTATACAGGTTCATGGTGCCTTGGGGATTACAGATGACACCTTACTTTCCTTTTGGTACCGTCATGAGCGAGGGGCTCGGATCTATGATGGGCCAGATGAAGTACATAAATCTTCTTTAGCGAGAAGTATTTTGAAAGCATACCTTCCTAAAAAAGCCTAAGAAATGAATCAGGAATTCGATTTTGATAAACTTCGCAATTATGTGAATGCTCATTTTGGGGTGGATGAAAAGGTAGTAGAATTCACTCAATTTAAAGGAGGATATTCCAACTTGACCTTTAAGTATCAAGGAGAAAAAAGAGCCTTTGTGTTTCGTCGTGCACCATTTGGGGAGAAAATCAGTAAAGCCCATGACATGGGCCGAGAATTAAGCATCCTTGAAGCTTTGGAGAAGGCAAACTATCCTAAAGCCCCCAAACCTATTCTTTTTTGTGAGGATCCTGAAATCATCGGTGCTCCGTTCTTTGCAATGGAATATGTAGATGGATTGATTCTTAGAAATAAGCTACAATCTGGCTTAGAGATAAGTCTTGAGCAGTTTCATGACTTGTCACAAGCCGCTATTGATTGCTTGATTGAGCTCCATTCCTTAGAATTAGAACGCTCGGGCTTGATCAAATTAGGCAAACCTGAAGGCTATGTGCAGCGACAAGTAGAAGGCTGGGCAGATCGCTACTTCCGGGCAAAGACAAATGAACTTCCAGAATTGGAAAAAGCAGTCGAATGGTTAAAAAGTAATATGCCCGAAAAAGAGAATTATGGATTCATTCATAATGATTTCAAATATGATAATCTTGTATTGGACCCAGAAACTCTTCAAATAAAGGCGGTATTGGATTGGGAAATGGCAACAGTCGGCGATCCTCTAATGGATTTGGGAACTACCCTAGCCTATTGGTGCGAAGCTGGAGATCCCGAGATTCTAAAACTATTCAACTGCTCACATCTCCCTGGCAATATGACTCGATCTGAAGTTGTTGATTATTATAAGCTTAAAAGCCCGCTCGACTTAAGTGAAATTCTTTTCTATTACATCTTCGGAATAGTGAAAGTGGCAGTGATTGCACAACAGATTTACAAAAGATTTAAAGAAGGAAATGCAAACGACCCTCGATTTGGTGCATTAATCCATGTCGTGGAAGCATCTGGAAAAATGGCTCTAAAAAGCCTAGAAACTCAAAAAATATAACATGAATATTAAAAAAATATGCATCCTAGGTGCAGGAACACTAGGATCTCGCGTAGCCTTACAGTCTGCAATATCAGGGTATCTTGTTAGCGTCTATGATATCAAGCAGGAAAGCTTGGACTTCTCATTAACTACTATGCAGAAGATTCTCCATCAACTGAAAAAGTCGAATGACATCAGCGAAGACCAAGCAATAGCGGCATTAGCCCGAGTCACATTTACACTCGATCCATTAGAAGCTGTGGAAGATGCAGATTTAATCAATGAAAGTGTGACAGAGGACCCGGAGTTGAAAAAGAAAGTGTGGAAGCAGTTTGGAGAGATCGCACCAGTCAGAACTATATTCACCACAAACACCTCCTACCTCCTACCTTCCATGTTCGCGAAGGAATCAGGAAGACCGGCAAGATTCTGCGCATTCCACTTTCATGATGTGTTTTACTCCCGTATAGTGGATATCATGCCTCATCCGGGTACGGATCCTGATTTGATTCCCCTTTTGGAAACCCTTGGACGGAAATTGAACCAAGTTCCGGTTTTGGTCAAAAAAGAAAATCCAGGCTATATTTTCAATACTATGCTTATGGCTTTGATCGGAGCGGCCGGAAAGTTAAAAACTAGAGATGTCGCAGAAATTGAAGATATCGATAAATCGTGGATGGTAAATTTTCATATGCCAATGGGGCCTTTCGGGATCTTGGACAGCATTGGATTGGAGACCGCATGGCACGTGACGCACAATATGCCGGATGCAGCTTCTCAGGCTTTTGCCAAGCTTTTAAAAACCTACATTGATCAGGGAAAACTTGGAGAAAAGACTGGTGAGGGTTTTTACACCTATCCTAATCCAAAATATAGAGATCCTAGATTCTTGATATAAGAAATAAATAATCATTGTAAAATTCAATTAATTACTTTAAAATTCATTTACTAATTCTAAAATTCATTTAATTTTAGAATTAGTATTTCATTTGATAAATTTGTTGTCAATTTAAATATGAGGATTATGTGGAAGGGGGTTTTACTATTGGTATTCTTACCATTTAGTTCATTTGCACAGGTTAAAATAGATTCCAATGCTAAATTTCCGATATCAATACACGAATCTTCACAACTATTTGAGTCTGAGACTGCCACATATTCTATTGAGGAAATTATAAAAAACGAAGGCAGTTTATCATTTTTGGGTGATTTAAAAAAGAACACACGAATCGGATTTACGGTCAATGAACATTGGTTAAAATTCGAACTTGTAAACGATTCGAATGATGAACTCAACCTATTTTTCGAAACTGCTAGACCTACATTTGATCAAGTTATTTTATATGAGGTCTTTGATGGACAAGTTATTTCCAAAGTAGTCAATGGCGATTTGATCCCTTTCGCATCACGTCCATTTCCGCATCAAAAAATTATTTTTCCGATATCACTTAAAAAAAGAGAACACAAAACTTTTTACACTCAATATAATGGCGATGGTCAGTGGACTCCCTTAAGGTTAAAAATACATAACATCGCTTCCCTAACAGATCAATCTGAAATCGAACTAATAACATTTGGGATCTTTTTTGGGTTTATTTTGATCTCTGTAATCTTTTTAACAATATTATTTTTTGGATTCTCCAAGCGAATTTTTTTACTTTTTTCTTTTTATATTCTAGCACTTGGACTCTGGCACGCTAACATGGAGGGGTATTTCTTTCAATATTTTACGAAAGAACCAAGTTTTTTTTCAAACCGATCTGTTCTGATTTTTGCTTGTTTATCAGCTTTAGGATTGGCCCGGTATCTCCAGATATTCTTTCAGGTGAAAGATTTTTCTCGACGGTTAAATTTTCTGTATTCCTTTTTTATAGTAGGGATAATTACAATCCTTACTGGGGTATTTTTCCTTGATGAATATCGACCACTCTATTACTTAATACTTAATGGTAGTGCATTTTCTATCCTTATTTTGGTCTCTATTACAGCGATCTATTCTTATTTCTCCAAGTTTAGAATGGATAATTTTGCCCTATTAGCCATTAGCAGTGCTATAATTGGATTCACCGTTAATTTGATAGCTAACTTATCTGGTGCTGAATATTCTTTTCTGACTTCCAATATGGCTAAATTTGGTATAATTGGAGAGATTATTTTTTTATCTATATCCATGTCTAAACAAATCAGATTATTACAATTAGATAAAGAAAAGCTCAGTCTATTAGTTCTAAAAAAATCCCAAGAAGCGAATCAAATTAAATCTTTTTTACTTTCCAATATCAGTCACGAGCTTCAAACACCCTTGAATGCAATTCTAGGATTATCTCAAGCTATCTATGAGGAAACAAACGATTCTAAAACCAAGGATACTATCGGAATAATCAAGTATTCCTCACTAAATCTCCTGAATGCTATCCATGACCTCCTCGATTTTACTAAAATCGAAAAACAAGAGCTTAAGTTGGATCAAGTCGAATTTGATTTATCAAAAATCATCCTTTCACTAAAAGAAAAAGTGGAGATTCAAGCAAAAAGTAGTGGACTCGCTTTCACAGTGGAGGAAATAAATCCAATCAAAAATAAGTTGATCGGAGATCCAATCAGGATCGAAAAAATCATCGAAAATATTCTTCAAAACGCCCTTAAATTTACCTCCAAGGGTTATGTGAAATTAACCGTCAAAGCAAATGAGTTATCTGATGATACGATTGCGCTGCAAATCGACATTGCTGATTCTGGAATAGGTATTGATAAAGAAAAAATTGATTCATTTTTTGATTCATTTACCCAAGATCGAGTTGATGATAAGCGGAAATTTGGAGGGTTTGGATTGGGGCTTTTTATCTCAAAATCGCTAACAGAACTCCATGGAGGAACTATTTCCATCCAAAGTACGGTCGGCTTAGGCACGACGGTTAGCGTCCAACTTACGCTGGCAAAAGGCAAAAAGATCCTGGATTACGATCCGCTATTTTCTTTAGCGAATGATCCGGACATTCTCATCGGGATACATGCCTTAATAGCAGAAGATAACTTAATCAATCAAACTGTAATAAAAGCAATTTTAAGAAAATTTGAAGGGCTTTCATTTGAATTTGTAATTGACGGATCCGAAGCATTAATGGCCTTGAAAAAAAAGGAATTTGACTTAATCTTAATGGATTTACAAATGCCTGAAATGGATGGATATGAAGCGACTGAAGAAATTAGAAGTGGAAATTCAGGGATAAATTCTAATGAAATCCCTATCATTGCTGTGACAGCAGACACCACTGAAAAGGCTAAAACGAGAGCAGCGGCAGTAGGAATGGACAATTTCATCAGTAAACCTATCGACCCTGACACATTAAAAAACGTAATTATAAAAACACTTTTTTTAAAAAAAATTATTCATCACTAATCACTCCCTTCCCTTTTCTAGTGGTCGATAATCCAGCGGAAGTAAATCAGCAACCCGCTCCCACGCCATGTAGCCTTCTACCATAATTCCAAAAGGATTTGCATAGCCCCCATTTTCATAAAGCTCCAATGCATCCACTTCAAGTTTCATGAGAGAAGATTGATTTACTGATTTTTTCCCATTCATGATTCCTGCATATTCGCTCGACTCCTTTTCAAGTTTGTACAGAATATGTAGATGAAAGTCGTAACTAATCGTCACTTTCCCATCGGTACCACGATCCAAAAGTGTTTCTTCATTCAAAATCTGGCTATTCAACTGATCTAAAAACCCTCCATCTTTTGGCAGTCGGTCAAGTCTTCGGATCTCAAATCCTTGTTCTCTGACTTTTCCTTGGTAAAGCGCTTGAATAAAATGCTGCAGACTTCCACGATAAGCCAATTCCCGATTTGTTTCTACCTTTTTCAATTTGCTTTGGCTCAGTGTTGTATCAGGAATAAAAAGTGGATTTCCTCCATAAAAAATATATCTCTCCCTCACTTCAAACCTGAAATCAGTCAATAAATAATCAAGCCTGTAGCCAAGTTTAGGATTTTCGATTTTCAAAACATCAGCAGCCTTAACTTTCAAAACCGCAGGTTCAGATTGATCATCCAGACGAAGGACTTTTTCATTGAGAATGGTGGTTGATTTGGCATTTTCTGAGGATCCTAGAAAATAGATTTTGAAAGTAGCCAGATTTCGATACCAAACGGGGTCTCGCTCCTCCTCTACCTCAATCTCATCGAGCTGATCCTCCATCGGCAGCAACATCATTTTATAGCCTTGAGGCTGTAAAGTTGTGGTGTTCAAGGAAAAAGTCAAGGATTCAAACCCAAGCATTCGGACAATTACATCATAATTCCCTTCTGGTACTTTCAACGAGAATTTGCCTTTTTCATCTGCAGAAACCCCAAAAGTAGTATTGGTCAAAAAGACCGTAGCATAAGGAATTGGTTCATTTCTAGCAGCGTCGATGATCGTTCCCTGGAAGATTTTCTGAGCTGCTAATTCATTGCCCGCAAAAAGAAAAGACAAGAATAAAACAGTCTTAGCAAGTCGCTGGATTATTCTTGTCTTCATATTCCTTTTCCTTTGTAGACTAATTAGCCCATCAATGAAATACTAGCTTTTCTTTTTGGCGAACTTACCTTTTTTCTTCACCTCAGGCTGATTTTCAATGATTTCAATCGTCTCGGCGTAAGTTAAGGTTTCAGCTTCTTTTCCTTTTGGAATTTTGAAATTATCCTTACCCTTCTTGATATAAGGTCCCCATCTTCCATTTAAAACTTGAATATCAGGATCTTCCTCAAAAGATTTTATATGCTTCTTGGCATCTGCCTCACGCTTATCTTGGATTAGTTGTATAGCTTCTTCCTCATTGATACTCAAAGGATCTTGCTCTTTTCCCAAAGAAACAAACGCACCATCATGCCTGATGTAAGGCCCAAATCTACCAATAGCAGCTACGATCTTTTTCTCTTCGAACATTCCGACATCGCGAGGAAGTTTGAATAATTCCAATGCATCATCCAAGGTGAGGTTTTCAATAAACTGACCTTTCTTCAGGCTGGCAAATTGCTTTTCTTCATCCTCGCTATCGCCGATCTGCACCAGAGGACCGAATTTACCCAGACGGGCAATGATCATTTTTCCACTAACTGGATGGACTCCGATCTCTCGACTTGAATTTACATCCTGACGGGAAACTAGCTCAGTGTCGGCTACACTTTGATGAAATTTACTGTAAAATGATTCGAGCATATCTTGCCAAACCTGTCCTCCAGCGGCTATATCATCGAATTCCTTCTCTACTCTCGCTGTAAAACTGAAGTCAATCACATTTGGAAAATGCTCCACCAAGAAGTCATTTACGACCATGGCAATGTTTGTTGGGAAAAGCTTCTGCTTCTCTGCTCCTGTATTTTCGGTTTTGGTTGCTTCGGTGAAATTGCCTTTGGCAATGATCATCTCTACATAATTTCGAGGAGTTCCGTCACGTGATTCTTTGATTACGTACTCACGCTTTTGGATCGTAGAGATCGTAGGTGCGTAGGTCGAAGGTCTTCCGATTCCTAATTCCTCAAGTTTCTTCACCAAAGCTGCTTCCGAATATCGAGGCGAGGCACGAGTAAAGGATTCCCTGCCTTTCATTTCCATCAAATTCAGGCCTTGACCAATGTTCAATGGAGGCAAAATTGCCTTGCCGTTTGACTCTTCTTCCTCCGGCTCATCGTCGGTATCTTCTAAATAAACCTTCAAAAATCCATCAAATTTGATGATTTCCCCGGTTGCCACAAGATTTTGAGGCATATTGGAAATTGCGATGGTAATCGTTGTCTTTTCCAAAGCAGCATCTTCCATCTGAGATGCAATCGCCCGCTTCCAAATCAAATCATAGAGACGAGATTCATTTCTATCTCCGCTGATTTCATCTACAGAAAAATCCGTCGGTCGAATCGCCTCGTGAGCTTCTTGAGCACTTTCTGATTTTGTGGTAAACTTTCGTGATTTATGATATTGACTGCCAAAAGAACTCACAATCGCATTCTTAGCTGACTCCATTGCGTCATTCGATAGATTGACACTGTCAGTTCGCATGTAGGTGATCCTACCCGCCTCATATAGCTTTTGTGCTACAGACATGGTCTGAGCAACGGAGAAATAAAGCTTTCTACTTGCCTCCTGCTGAAGTGTAGAGGTCGTAAATGGAGCTGCTGGAGTTTTCTTGGTTGGCTTCTTTTCAAGGTTTGCCACTTCGAATTGCGCTTCTAGGCACTTCTTTAGGAATTCCTCAGCCTCATCCTTTGTCTCAAATTTCTTTGGAAGCTCGGCTTGGAAGGTTTTTCCCTCTACTTCAAACTGAGCAGTAATTCTAAAGCTTGACTTCGCTTTGTGCTGCTCGATTTCTCGCTCCCGCTCTACAACCAAGCGAACCGCCACCGACTGAACTCGTCCAGCAGAAAGTCCTGTTTTTATTTTTTTCCAAAGGATTGGAGATAATTCAAAACCAACCAATCGATCTAGAATTCTTCGCGCCTGCTGCGCATTGACTAGATCATAATCAATTGTTCTTGGATTCTCAATCGCTTTTGTAATTGCATTTTTGGTGATTTCCCGAAAAACTATCCGCTTGGTATTCTCATCCTTTAGATTCAAAACCTCTTTCAAATGCCAAGAAATCGCCTCTCCTTCACGATCATCATCACTTGCTAGGAAGATCATTTCTGCATCCTTTACCAAGTTTTTGAGATTTTTAATGACGTCCTTTTTATCAGCAGTCACTTCGTAAGTTGGATTAAATCGATTTTTTATGTCAATCGCCTTATCTCCTTTTGGAAGATCTCTCACGTGTCCATAACTGGAAGCTACTTTATAATCTTTGCCTAAGTACCCTTCAATAGTTTTGGCTTTTGCAGGTGACTCGACGATAACAAGGTTTTTTGACATAAAAGTGTGTTTTCACAAGGTATTATCCCTGATTCGAAGAGCTAAAAATAGAGGGCATTGTTTTCTCCTCCAAATTAATCTGCTCTATCAAACCTGAATTGGTTAGATTTTTGAGATACCAAAGATGATTTTTAATCTGATATCAAAAGGAAAATGAAGCAATTACTTTTATTAAGACATGGGGAAGCAGGTTTTTCGCAGGGACTTGATATAGATCGCAAATTGACGCTAAAGGGTAAAGAAAAATTAATCCGATTAGGTGAATCACTTACGAAAAGTGGATTTTCAGTAGATTTGATGTATTGTTCGAGTGCCTCACGAACTCAGGAGACGGCAGCAATTATTAAAAAATATATTTCTATTAAAGAAGAAGTGATCACTCGAAAAATCTACAATGCAGACTTGAAGACCCTGCTAGAATTAATCGAGGATACGGATGAATTGGTAGAAACTTGCCTGCTTGTTGGACATAACCCAACAATTAGTTTGCTCCTTTCCCACATTTCGAACTCAAATTACATTGGAATGCAGCCGGGAATGCTTGCCAGAATAGAATTAGAAGTGCCACATTGGCGAATGATTGGCCATGGAACAGGAACACTTCGGGAAATACTGCAATAAGCATCTCCCGAAGTTGACCATATTAAAAATCAGTTGAAGAAACCTCCAAGCTTAGCTTTTTGATCCAAATATTTCGATAAAGCACATCGTGCCCTTCGGCTTGTAGCTTCAATCCTCCCGGACGATCAGTGATTCCTTTTCCTCCATCATTTCCTCCGTCAAGACCAGAATTTGGTCCTCCCCATACTTGGGTGATTTCTTTATTCTCATGGATTTTTACACCATTGAAGTAGACGGTGGCTCTTGGCTTTTCAACCAATTTACCATCCTTAAATCTGGCTGCACGAAAGACAATATCATATGCATTCCAAACACCCACCCCATTATACTCTTCAGAGGTCGGCAGATGTTCATTGATCAAGGCTGCCATCCCGTGTAGGCCATAATCACCATCTAGAACCTGAACTTCATATCGGTTTTGTAAATACACACCACTATTTCCTCCTTCGGATTTAATGAGGAATTCTACGTGGGCTCTGAAGTCCCCAAACTCATCTTTTGTCACAATATCTGCAGCACCATATTTTCCTCCGGCACCAGCTGGATCATTGCTACTAATTGCTTTTCCTCCTGAAACTGGATCAGTTACTTCAGGCCATTTGATAGGCATTTCAGCCGAAAATCTGGGTCCTTCCCAGTAGATCCAGTTTTTTTCTAGGGATTTATTGGAACCATCTAAGTAAACTTTAGCTCCCTTTTCAGGTTTGGCTCCTACTCCTGTTTGAGCATTTACTTGCGTCAACAAGAACACGGATGCAGCCAGAAATAAGACTCGAATTGAATAATTGATTTTCATAGGTTTTGGATTTATTTGCTCAATTTAAAATGATACTAATTAGAACCCTCAATTTGGTTAATTTTAAGTAAATAAATCTTTTTTCCGATGAAATGGCAAGGCAAAAAACAAAGCTCAAATATCGAAGATCGTAGGGGGCAATCATCTCGAAGCAGCCGAGGGGGTGGAATGAACCCAATGATGATCAGTTTTTTAATAAAGTTTCTTTTTTCAAAAACAGGTTTAGTCATTATTGGGATCGTAGCGATAATTTCATTTGCAACAGGCACCAATCCACTTTCTTTTCTTGGCAATATTTTAGGTGGAGGTTCGCAGGGATTTACCACTGAGCAAAATTATATCCCAACAGCCGCAGAAGATCGCTTGGCTGAATTTAGTGCTACCATTTTAGCAGATACTGAGATCGTTTGGAACCAAGAGCTTGACAATTACCGAGAGCCCACACTTGTCCTTTTTACTGGTTCAGTTGCCTCTGCATGTGGAAATGCTTCCAGCGCCACCGGTCCTTTCTATTGTCCTGGAGATGAAAAGCTTTATATAGATCTGAGCTTTTTCCAAGAAATGGATCAAAAGTTAAATGCTCCCGGTGATTTTGCCCAAGCCTACGTGATCGCTCATGAAGTGGGACATCACATCCAAAAAATATTAGGGATCACCACAGAAGTCGATAAACTCCGAGGACAAATCAGCCAAAAGGAATTCAATCAATATTCTGTGAAACTTGAATTACAAGCTGATTTCCTAGCAGGAGTTTGGGCTCACCATAGCCAACAGGCGAATGGCTGGATGGAAAGAGGTGATTTGGATGAAGCCCTAAATGCAGCAAATGCTATTGGCGATGACCGCTTACAAAAGCAGTCTTCAGAACGTGTAGTACCTGATTCTTTTACCCACGGCACTTCAGCGCAGCGAATGAAATGGTTTAAAAAAGGATTTGATTCCGGAGATTTAAAGCAAGGCGATACGTTCAGCA
The DNA here is from genome assembly GCA_963926065.1 of uncultured Algoriphagus sp. Taxonomy (GTDB): domain Bacteria; phylum Bacteroidota; class Bacteroidia; order Cytophagales; family Cyclobacteriaceae; genus Algoriphagus. The sequence continues at coordinate 10,443 of CAWUWQ010000381.1, read as the reverse complement.
CCTCGGATCTTTAAACAGATTCGAGAACTTTAATCTGACTGGATTGAAAGGTTGGGAAAAATTGCCTCAGCAAATAATACGTCTCTGGGATTCTAGGAACAAGTTCCAGATTAGGGATGAAATCTAAGTTTTCGTCGGGTTCATTGACAAACCCAATTCGAGTCAAAATCCCATGATTAAATACACAAAAGGCTTTTTCTCCTTTTTCTCGACCTGGCAACTCTAAAAGAATTTCTTTTTGGCTTTCTCTGATTTGCCTCAGAAAAGACTGGACTTTTTGGTTGTATGAATTGGGTGCCTCTCCACCATCACAAGCACCCGCGCAGGGATTTGGCAATTCTTCTGTGCAATTCACCTTTCTTAAGCCACTCAGTTTCGAGCAAAGTTCATATTGTTCAATCCCCCCTTTAAGAAAAGTATTGGCTTCCTCTAATGAAAAGAAGGTCTCGACAGGTTGTAAATGCTTGGTAACTTTCGAAATCTGAAATCTAGCATACCCGCTTCCATCCTCGTAATGAAACAATCCCCAGAGCGTTTTGGGCATTTTCAGAGCAGAGTTATACTCCGGCCATAGTCGCTTGATTTCCAGTAACTCCATCAGTAAAGCCATAAATTCAGTTCCGGTCAATTTCCATTGAAGATCCACCACTTCTGCTTTCAGCTTTTGCTTGAGATTTGGAAGATAATTTCCTGAAAAATGATTTTTAAACCGATCCCGAATATTGATTGCCTTGCCTACATAGATCACTTTTCCTTTCGAATTGAGCATGTAGTAAACCCCACATGAACTCGGAATTGACTGAAATTTTGTGAGAGAAAAATTTGGAGGAAGAAAGGTATGACCCGTGTTTTTCTTTAAGGATTCCATGATCACATCCGGAGCTTCTTTAGTCATTCTGTCAAAAAGTATAGCTGTTGCTTGCGCGTCTCCCATTGCTCGGTGACGAGCCGTGATCGGAATTTTCTGATTCTCACAGATTCGACCAAGACTATATGATTTCAGCCCTGGATAGATTTTTCTGCTTAGTCTAACTGTGCAAAGTGTAGGCGACTTCAATTCCTTTCCTACTTTCAAAAAAGCCTCACGAATAAATCCGAAATCGAAATTAACAGAGTGCGCTACAAATACGCGATCTGCCAGCAAATCCCAAAGTTCATCCTGAATAGCTGCAAAAGTCGGGGAATGACGGACCATGAAATTGTCGATACCAGTCAGTCCGGTAATGTAAGTGGGGATTCCCATTTCAGGATTCAAAAGCGTCTGATACTCTTGGGTAATTCGCTCGCCGTTATGAATCAAAACCGCAATTTCAGTAATTCCTCCACCTTTGGGATTCCCCCCTGCGGTCTCAATATCTACAATCGCATATTCCATAATCTAAAAGTAGCCAATCCTAAGAATTGAAAAAATCTTTGTCAAAGATTGTCTGAATAGAGTGAATGAAATAGTAGCTTTTGGCAAAATCTGAGGTATTTAAAAGCGATATTTTTTCAGAAAAGCTTTAAAACACAAGATTTACGCCGTTTATCCTTTTTTGCAACTTTGTTTCATCTTTATGAGTTTATATTAAAATTCAATCCTATTTTTGAATTGTGAATCTGAAAGAACTCCTACATATACTATCCCTTTTCATTGGTATTAGCTCAATGGTAAATGCACAAACCTGTAATTTATCGATTCGAGGTAAGGTGATTCATTTGGAAAATAATGAGCCAATTGAAGCGGCATATATCTGGGTTGTAGAAGCAGCTCAAGGAGCAGTTACGGACCAAACAGGGAATTTCAATATCAAAAATCTCTGTCCTGGCACCTACGCCATTACCATACAATACCTCGGACATCGAGAAATCAAGGACACGATAGACCTTAGAGATAATTCATTTAATAAGACCTATCGATTAGAGGAGGAATCTTTTACCCTTTCTGGTGTGGAGATCCATGGACATCGTGATGCGGTGCAAACTACTACTGCCGTCACCGCTCTTTATGGTGATGCCTTGATGGAAGCTAGAGGTGAAAATCTCGGAGAAAGCCTAAAACGAATCGCTGGAGTGACCACTTTTAGCACTGGAAATACGATATCAAAGCCTGTGATTCATGGCATGCACAGCAATCGAATCATGATCCTGAATAATGGAATCAGACTGGAAGGGCAACAATGGGGCGCCGAGCATGCACCCGAAATTGATCCATTTCTCGCGGATGAAATCACCGTGATTAAAGGCGCAGAAACCGTTCGGTATGGCCCTGAGGCAATGGGAGGTGTTATTTTAGTTAATCCCGCCCCGCTTTTTACCAAAAAGCAAAGTCTAACAGAACTGAATTTATTGGGAGGTTCTAACAGCCAAATGGGGAACATTGCCTTATCACATAGTGGGGGTTCGGGAAAAATAAAAGGCCTAGGATACAGAGTTCAGGGATCTGCCAAAAGAGCTGGTAATGTCAAATCCCCTGATTATTATCAAAATAATACGGGAATGAGCGAGTTGAATTTCTCAGGATCAATTGGATACAGTAGTCCCAAATTAGGGATTGAGACGTATTACAGTTTCTTCAATACTTCCATTGGGATTTTGCGGGATGCGCATACCGGAAACCTTTCCGACTTGGAAAATATCATTCAAAATGGTCGCCCATTTACAGATGGTTCATTCACGTACGCCATTGACAATCCTAAACAAGTAGTATCACATCACCTTGCCAAGCTTAAATCACATTATCATCTGAATGAAAACTGGAAGCTCAATGCACAATACGGTTTCCAATTGAACCTAAGAGAAGAATATGATCGAAGACGAGGAGATTTAAATGATAAACCGAGCTTAGATCTACAGCTCTATACCAATACGCTTGACTTATTTCTAGATCATACTCACAATAATGAGTTCAGTGGCACTTGGGGTGTAAACCTCATTCAGCAGGCTAATTCCAATATTCCCGGAACGGGAATTACTCCCTTGATACCTAACTATGACATGTTTAATCTCGGCTTCTACTTATTGGAAAAATACTCCAAAGGTCCAGTAGAATTGGAAGCGGGATTACGTTTTGACTCAAGGTCAGTTCAGACTGCGAGGTACGTCAATAATGAGCTTCAACAAGCTGATCTGAGTTATCAGAATTTTTCAGCCTTCATTGGAGGACTTTTCCAGCTAAGTCCTACCCTTTCACTAAGTTCCAATCTTGGATCTGCTTGGCGTCCTCCAAATGTAAATGAGCTATTCAGCCAAGGTCTCCATCATGGTGCCGCAGCCATAGAAATAGGGGATCCAAATCTGAACTCTGAGAAGTCATTCAAATGGGTGAATGAGTTAGAATACGATTTCAAAAAACTAAACCTGACAGTCACTGGATATGCGAATCAGATCCAAAATTACATTTACCTCAATCCAACGGGAGAGAATGTGGTAAGTCTCCGCGGGACTTTTAATGTCTATGAATACCTACAGGCTACGGCATTTTTCTATGGATTTGACTTTGCAGGAAGTTATCAGTTTACCGATAAAATCAGCGGGTATGCCAAAGGCTCCATTATAAGGGCAAAGAATACGGATGAAAACAACTTTTTCCCTTTCATCCCTTCCGATCGAATGGATTGGGGAATTGCTTACAATTTTGGGAAAAGCGCTAGTTCTCAGACCAATAAATTGACATTGAGTAACATCCTAGTCTCAAAGCAAAAACGTGAACCAGACTTTGATATCGCACCGGCACCTCCAGCTTACGCATTATTCAATTTGGCTTATCAACGAGGAATTGACCTCAAGGGAAACAAACTCAACCTAGGGATTCAGGTTCAGAATCTATTCAATACCTCCTATAAAGAGTATATGAATCGATTCCGATACTTCACTGATGATATCGGGAGAAATATTCTATTAAAAATCAATTATAAATTCTAAACAAACCAACTATGTTCAATTCAAAAAAATCCTTCCTGTATGCAATCGTATTTGCCGCTTTTGGATTTACAGCCTGTGAAAGTGATGATCCTGAACCAGAGAATGATGGGGAAGTAATCACCGATGTAATCCTAAATTTTCAGGAACTAGATGCCTCAGGAAATCCACTAGGAGCTGTATCTTCTTTCAGCGCATCTGATCCACAGGGAATCGAAGTAGGTGCTACGACTACAATTGATAATGTAAGCCTTACAAAAGGAAAGACTTATCAGCTTACTATTGAAGTCCGAAATTCTATCGCAAATGAGGACATCACTCAAGAGATTTTAGAGGAAGGCGATGTACATCAATTCTTTTTTCTCGGTACAGCATTCGTGAGCTCCCCTGTTTTAACTTATCAATATGCTGATCTTTCTGGCGAATTAATTGGAGTAAAAGGTATAGTGACTGTAGCTTCCAGCCCAGGGTTCAACAATGCCAATATGCGGATCGTCCTTCGACATGATCTGGATAAAAACTTCCCAGGAGCAACAAACCCAAACTTTGAAACCTTTGTGCAAGCTGGTGGAGAGACTGATTTGGATATTACTTTTCCTCTAATTCTTAATTAATTTAAAGTAATACCCACAAAAAAGGCAACCAATTGGTTGCCTTTTACTTTTTATACTGAAATCGTATCAGAATGAATTTCCACAAACAGCGATTTTAGAACGATCTAAATCGGAATTTCTTATAGAAATATTTCCAACATGGCCTGAAACTAAAATCGTCTTGTAATCAGGTCCCTCAGCCGCCAAATGCACTTTTATATGACCATGGAATGATTGAAAGGATTCAAAATCAAGATTTGTACCATCTGATAATTTGGTAATTAGGGTATTACTTTTTAGTGATACACTGTTAATAGTACTGAGCATAGCAGCTATGATTACATCAGGCTCATCAATGCCTCCAAAATGTAAATGAGCGGGATAGCTGATCCCTGCATCTCCTTTTGGACCTTCGAGAGAAATATTGAACTCCAGTCCACCCGCAATCAATTCTTTTACTTCGACTATCCCGGAAAATTCAAAATCACTAGACTTGTATAGCTGAAATGTCTGATCATTCCCAGTATAAATTCCAGGTTCGGTCTCGGAACATCCCAAAATAGTTATTCCCAGAAAGAGGACAAGGATTAACTTTCTCATAATTTTAAGGTTTAGTTTCTAAACGCATCGTATCACTTTGCTGTTCAACAACAGCAATACTTATTTAAATTTAAACGAATACTGGTCACATTTGGCACGAATGTCTCAGCTAGCTAAATTCAATGAAGCATTTTTCAACCTTAATTTCCAGACTTGACCAAAGCAATAAAACCAACGATAAACTGGCGGCTTTAGAAGCTTTTTTTTCAAGTGCCTCTAGCGAGGATAAAGTCTGGGGGATTGCACTTTTTACTCATAGGAAGCCTAAAAGGCAAATTACAACTCGACAACTCCGAGAATGGAGTCTGGAATTATCAGCCATTCCTGAGTGGCTTTTTGAGGAATCCTATCATGCTGTTGGTGATCTTGCTGAAACTATCGCCCTGCTACTCCCTCATCCAAAATCGAATGAGGATATCAATCTTTGTGTATGGATAGATAAATTAATAGCGCTTAAAGAACTTTCCATTGAAGAAAAGAAAGATATGATTCAAGATTCTTGGAATAAATTGACCAAGGATGAATGTTTTATTTTCAATAAAATCATCACAGGTGGTTTTCGGATTGGTGTAAGTCAAAACTTGATTTCGCAAGCCTTGGCGAACTTTCTGAAAAAGGAAAAGTCCTTCATCGCTCATGCACTCATGGGCAACTGGGATCCAAATACAGTCAGTTTTGAAGAATTGTTTTTATCACCAGATTCTGGAGAAGACAGTTCAAAACCCTATCCATTTTTCCTGGCGCATCCTTTAGAAAAAACAGCTGAAGAACTCGGAGATCCGGAAGATTGGCAGGTCGAATGGAAATGGGATGGCATTCGGGGACAATTGATTCGTCGTGCAGGAGAGACTTTTGTCTGGAGCCGAGGGGAAGAACTGGTTTCTGATAAGTTTCCCGAACTCCTCGCTTTAGGTGAACATCTTCCCGATGGAACGGTGCTGGACGGGGAAATTCTTTGTTTTCAAGACAGCTCTCCTCTCCCATTTAATTTGCTTCAAACTCGAATTGGAAGAAAAAACCTCAGTAAAAAAATTCTGGAAGCCGCTCCGGTAAGTATTCTCGTTTATGATCTGCTCGAGTTTGAAGGAAAAGATATTCGAGCAATTCCACTTGCAGATCGGAGAATGCTTTTAGAAGAATTATACCTTAAAACCAATCATCCCAACCTTCAAATTTCAAATCCTATTCAAGCTCAGACTTGGGGGGACTTTGAATTGATTCGGGCTGAATCACGAGCTCATTTTGCCGAAGGCTTTATGCTCAAGCGAAAAGACTCCAGCTACGAAACAGGTCGCAAGCGTGGCAGTTGGTGGAAATGGAAAATTGACCCACTAACCATTGATGGAGTGATGCTTTACGCACAGAAGGGTCATGGCCGAAGGTCAGATTTATATAGTGATTACACCTTTGCAGTTTGGGATGGAGATTTATTAGTCCCATTTGCAAAAGCCTATTCCGGATTGACCGATGCGGAGATGCAGCAAGTCGATGCTTTTGTGAAGAAGAATACCAAGGAGCGCTTTGGTCCGGTGCGGACGGTAACCCCCGAACTGGTATTTGAAATTGCTTTCGAAGGAATCCAAGACAGTCCGCGTCACAAAAGTGGGATTGCATTAAGATTTCCACGAATTTCACGCTGGAGAAAAGATAAAACCAAGGAAGAGGCAAATACTTTAGCCGATTTGAAAGACCTATTAAAACTTTATGGAGGATAGATTGGCAATTGGAAAAGCCTATTTCGAGCGAAAAGGCTGGAAACCTTTTCCTTTTCAGCTTGAAACTTGGAATGATTACCTCGATGGAAAATCAGGTCTTTTGAATGCCCCTACCGGCTCGGGAAAAACCTTTGCGCTTTGGTTTCCAGTTCTGATGGAATACATTCTCAAAAATCCCGATACTTGGCAGCGTCCAAAATCGAATGGTATTCAACTTATTTGGGTGACTCCCCTACGCGCATTGGCTCAAGATATTCAGCTTGCCATGCAGGAAGTATGTCTAGCGATTGGTCTACCTTGGCAAGTGGCAGTTCGGAATGGAGATACGGATGCAAAAACCCGCGCTGCGCTAAAGCGAAAACCACCCGAATGTTTGATCACAACGCCGGAGACGCTTCATATTTTAATTTCCCAAAAAGACCATACCAAACTATTTGAGAATCTGCAGGTAGTGATCGTGGACGAATGGCATGAGCTTGTCGGCAACAAGCGTGGCGTGCAAGTCCAACTTGCCTTAGAATACATCCAAAGCATCTGCCCCGGCAACTTTCGCCGATGGGCGGTCTCCGCAACATTGGGAAATATCGCCGAAGCTGCCAAAACCCTTTTGGGAAACGACTTGCCTGTACATATCGTCAAAGCAGACATCGAAAAGGAAATCATACTTCAGTCGGTTTTTCCGGAAGAAATCGAAAAATATCCTTGGGCCGGTCATTTAGGAATTCGAATGCTCAACCTGGTCACACCAATTATAGAAGCCGGGGAAACTGTCCTACTTTTTACCAATACTCGATCTCAAACAGAGATTTGGTATCAAAAAATCTTGGAAGCAAGACCAGACTGGGCGGGTTGGATGGCGATGCATCATGGCTCACTGGATATTACGGTGCGGTCTTGGGTCGAACAATCCCTGCATGAAGGAAAGCTCAAACTGGTAGTCTGTACTTCCAGCTTAGATCTTGGAGTAGATTTCCGGCCAGTAGATCGAGTAATTCAAATCGGAAGTCCTAAAGGAGTTTCCAGATTTATTCAGCGAGCAGGGCGTGCTGGACATCAGCCAGGCTTGCCCTCGGAGATCTTTTTCGTACCCACAAATGCCTTAGAACTGATCGAAGCTGCAGCCTTGCGAGATGCCATCGAAAAGAAAGAAATGGAATCCCAATTTCCGCCAGTCCTGACTTATGATGTACTGATTCAGTTTTTAGTCACCTTGGCCGTTGGAGAAGGTTTTGATCGAGACCAAGCTTATCAAGTAGCGAAGCGAACCCGAACTTTTTCCCAACTCAGCGAAGATGAGATGGATTGGATGATTGACTTTATCACCAAAGGTGGAAACTCGCTGGGAAGCTATGAGGACTTTCTGAAGGTCAGTTTACAAGAAGATGGATTATTCCGGGTGACCAATAAACGCATTGCGATGAAGCATCGCTTATCTATGGGAACGATTGTTTCTGATGTAATGCTCAAAGTGCGCTTCAAAAATGGCCCATACCTTGGGACTGTTGAGGAGTACTTCATCTCAAAAATGAAAATTGGGGATCGATTCTTCTTCGCTGGAAGAAGTTTGGAACTAATTCTGGTCAAAGAAATGAGTGCGTACGTCAAAGTCTCCGAAAAGAAGACTAAGAATGTGGTAAGCTGGATGGGTACCCGGATGTCTCTTTCCTCTAAACTAGCTGAGAAAATCAGAAAACTATTGGAGGATTATAACAAAGGAATTATTGAGTCGGAAGAGATTAGGCGTGTTTTGCCGATTTTGGACCTTCAGTCTAGGCTATCGATCGTGCCAGATCGAGATACATTTTTGATTGAGTCCCATCGCTCTTCAGAGGGCTATCACATTTTCTTTTATCCATTTGAAGGATTGATGATGCATGAATTGATGAGTGCGTTAATCGCCTATCGGATCAGTGTGAGCTATCCTGCGTCCTTAAATATGGCGATGAATGATTATGGTTTCGAAATCCTCTCAGATAGTCCAATTCCTATCGAGGAATTACTCGAGGAAGATCTATTTTCGATGAAAAATTTAAAAGAAGATTTACTGCACTGCGTGAATGAAAGTGAGATGACTCGGCGAAAATTCAGGGAGATCGCGAGTATTTCCGGCTTGGTTTTTCAAGGCTATCCAAGAAAGCCTACCACTTTCAAGCACATTCAAGCCAATTCAAGCCTCTTGTACCAGGTTTTCAACACTTATGACCCAGATAACCTTTTGCTCAAGCAAGCTCATCAGGAAGCTTTAAACACCCAATTGGGACAGGATAAATTTATTCAGGCAATGGAAAAGCTAAACAAGCAAAAATTAGTGATCAAACATCCAGTTCAGTTTACTCCATTTTCCTTTCCTATAATGGTCGATCGATTGAATCGAACTTCAATCTCATCCGAAAGTATCGAAGATCGAGTCGCTAAAATCCAGGCACAATTTGCGATTCAGGATTAGCCTTCTTTCTATCGATTAATTTCTAAATAGTTGGCTGGACGAATACTGTCGGTTCGATCATACAAGTAATTCCATTGCGTCATGTACTTATCCGCAGGAAGAAATGAATCATTCCTTTCGGCTAGTTTTTTCATTAGGATAGTTTCCATTGAATTTTCCAGCTTGGTGAAACCTGCCTTTCCTATCAAATTATCCATCTGAAATGGATCCCTTTCATTGTCATACAAAAGCCAAGGTCCTTTGAGGTCTTTGACATAAGTGTACCGATTGGTTCGGATACCTCGAAATTCCCGACCTCCATTTTTGAATTGCCACTCGTGAAATGGAACTGGAAGCATAATCAGTGCGGCATCATTGTCAATATCATTCCCTTGAATGAGATTCCTCGAAAAGTCTTTTCCTTCCACAGTTTCAGGAATGGAAAGTCCACTTAACCCCAAAAGCGTAGGCAGAATATCGGGAGTATTGATTGGGTTTTTCAAACGACGTGATTGCTCCCCAAGCTTTTTCGGATAGCGAATCAACATCGGCACCTTGATGGACTCATCATAAGGCCGCTGCTTTTTCAAAGCCCCTTTTGAAAGCAACATATCGCCATGCTCAGAAGTGAATACAAAAATGGTATTCTCTGCCAAACCAGCTTTTTCCAATTCATCCAGAAGTTTGCCTAAAACATTATCCAAAGCCGTGATATGGGCATAATAGTTCGCAATTACGCGCTTAGCACTATCCTGCAAAGCAAGCGGGACGTTTGGCCGAAGTTTTATGGTATTCCAATCATACAAGTCCTTATAATCTTGTGGAGCCGTTGGATAAGGGTCATGCGGAGGACCCCAAGACATGACTAAAGCAAAAGGATTTTCCTTATTTTTTTGGATAAAACTGATGGCGCTATCTGTTTGGGCAAAAGCATCATAACCTTCCCAAATCTGCTTTTGATCATTTTCGTCGAAGTAATAGGAATTATTATAATCATGTGTAACCTCTCGAACTTTCCAATAATCAAAGCCTTGTCTGCGCGCTACAGGCACAGGTTTGTTTCTACCACTGAAGGGATCTTCGCCTCGCTGGTGTCCATTAAGATGCCATTTGCCTATATATCCTGTTTCATAGCCAGCCTCTTTATAGATTTTCCCTAGCGTAATTACCTCAGGATCGAGTGGCTTATCATTGTAAAAAATACCATGAG
>CAWUWQ010000380.1:0-3001 GCA_963926065.1 uncultured Algoriphagus sp. | reverse complement strand
CACAATATGTGTGGCAAGCAACTCACCGTAGCAAATCACGCGATCATAAAACTCATCATAGTTATCCTGGCTAATCGGAAGCTCCAAATCGTGATTTAGCTGAATGAAGAGGTTCTCAACTTTGGAGAAAATAGAATGGTTATCAGGAAACAATTCTTGACAAATCCCCAAATGATAAGACTTTAAAATTGTACTATTCTGATAAAAATCTTGCTGGTTGAGTTTGTCTGAAATGAGGCCTTCAATAGCATTTGTAGTTTTTCCCATTGCGGAAACCACAATTATCAAATTTTTTCGCAATCGATTACGAAAAATATCAGCTAAGTTTCTTACTGAAGTCGCATCTTTTATGGAGGCCCCACCAAATTTATAAATAACTGTTTTTGCCATAAATAATTATCCCTAATTTTAATCTAAACTTACTATTAATTGCACTTTTACAAGTAATGAAAATTCTCCCTTACCTTCCAGATCAAAGTGGCTTGGCCTACGCAGTCGGCACTACACTTGATCGATTTATCAAACTCAAACAAAGCGATTTCCCCTTTGCATCCGGTGAACTTTCGCAGCTGCTCCGAGACATTGCTTTGGCTGCCAAGATAGTAAATCGGGAGACTAACCGAGCAGGTCTTTCCAATATTGGCGGGGCTTTTGGGCAGACCAATATACAGGGGGAAGAGCAACAGAAATTGGATGTAATTGCCAACATCCGGTTTATGAGGGCTCTGAGCAAAGGCGGCGAGGTCTGCGCCATCGTATCGGAGGAAGAAGATGCCGTCACTGATCTACAAAATAAATCAGGTAAATACGTGGTGGCAATCGACCCGTTAGATGGAAGCTCCAACATTGATGTAAACATCAGCATTGGAACGATTTTTTCTATTTATCGAAGAAAATCCCCAATTGGAAGCCCGATCCAACACGAAGACATCATGCAATCTGGCAGCCATCAAGTTGCCGCTGGATATGTGCTCTATGGATCCTCTACGATGCTAGTCTACACTACTGGATGCGGAGTGAACGGCTTCACCTATGAAAATTCCTTAGGCGAATTTTTCCTCTCTCATCCAGACATCCAAGCTCCGAAATCTGGTCAAATATATTCGGTCAATGAAGGAGTTAGCAACGAGTTTGACCTAAGTATTCTTGCCTATATCTCTTTCTGCAAAAAACAGAAATTTGCTGCACGATATATTGGGTCGCTTGTTGCAGATTTCCATAGAAACTTATTGAAAGGAGGGATTTACTTATATCCTGCAACTGTGAAAAACCCTTCGGGAAAGCTCCGACTCCTTTACGAGGCAAATGCTTTGGCATTCATAGCTGAACAGTCAGGAGCAATGGCAACCGACGGAAATATGCGAATCCTTGATATTATCCCAACGAATCTCCATCAAAGAACCCCGCTTTTTATAGGATCTATTGAGCTTGTTCAGGATGTCCACCAATATATATCGAAAAATTTGGACCAAATCACCGAAATCAGCCATTGAGAAAAGATTATTCGAGGTAAAGTGTAAGTTTAGTATCTTGCACCAACAACATTTAAAACCTATGAAATCAATCAAACGCTATTTTGCTCTTGCCGCGCTGGCGGGGGTGCTTATGATGTCTTACTCTTGTGAGACCAAAGATACAGTAGTAGAAGAGCCTATCGACGAGACTTATGCAGTTCAGACTGAGAAGTTGCTTTTGAAAGTCGACACGCTTTATACCGAATTTAATAACCCCTGGGGAATGACTTGGCTGGGTGACGGCAAAATGCTTGTTACCGAAAAAGAAGGTGAAATCCTAATTTTTCAAGACGACAAATTCACCGGAGAAAAAGTTCAGGGACTTCCTGCAGTATGGAATGTAGGTCAATCAGGATTGCTTGACATCAATACACATCCTCAATTTGAGGATAATGGATGGATCTATATCACTTTTGGAAAGAATATGCCGGACAGCACTGGAGCTACTACGGTAATGAGATTTAAGCTGGAAGGAAATAACGCCGTCCAACAAGAGGAGTTAATCACTGCAGGCCCAGCATGGGATGGTGGTAGACACTTTGGAAGTCGCGTTGTATTTGACAATGATGGCTATCTCTATTTCTCCAATGGAGATAAAGGGAATATGCCAGAAAATGCGCAAGATTTGACCAATTCACATGGGAAAATCCACAGAATTCATGATGATGGAAGAATTCCTACTGACAATCCATTTGTCAATACTCCTGGAGCTATACCTTCAATCTGGACTTATGGAAATAGAAATCCACAAGGCCTTGTTTATGACAAAGCAAATGACCGTCTTTATGAGACTGAGCACGGCCCAATGGGTGGTGATGAATTAAACCTCATCCAAAAAGGGAAAAATTATGGCTGGCCAGTGATTACCTATGGTGTCAACTACGATGGTACTCCGATCACCGAAATCACAGAGAAAGAAGGAATGGAGCAACCCTTGACTTATTACGTTCCTTCAATCGCCACAGCAGGCGTAGCATTAGTTACTTCTGATAGATATCCAGCATGGAAAGGTGATATTTTGATCGGTGCTTTGGCAAAAATGCACATCAATCGAGTAGATATGGATGGAGCTACTGCAGGGACTCAAGAAATCATGCTTCAGGACATCGGAAGAGTTCGTCAAATAAAAGAAAGCCCTGATGGATACATCTATGCGATCACCGAGGCAACAGGTCTTATGATAAAACTGATCCCAATTCGATAAGATATTAGAAAATTAATTATCCCTCCAAAATCAAAAATGGACATGCAATTGTCAATTATGATTTTTGGAGGGATTTTTTTTGTTTGATTAACTCACTCTAAACCATTTGAATTTTAGGGCGTTTTTAAGTTAAAACCCAAATTAGCCCTATGAAACTCACTTTTTCCTTTTTGATAATCACGTTTCTCACTATGAGCACAGCTTGCTCTCAGAGAAATTTAGAAGATATTACCCCTCCTTTAGCAGCCGATCTAAAGTTTACTACCCAAACTGACAAGCTTTC
>CAWUWQ010000379.1:0-15747 GCA_963926065.1 uncultured Algoriphagus sp. | reverse complement strand
TTTCTCCTTTGATATTTGAGATTTGCCTCCAGTACTTTTTATGAAAAAGATGCTACAAATACTCGTATTTTTACTTTTCAGAACCATTCCAAAGCGCCTTGAGTTTACCTTCCATGTTGTATTACAAGAAATTTGATCATCAGACGAGTAAAGAATGGGTAGTTTTTATCCATGGTGCCGGAGGTTCATCGGCAGTATGGTACAAGCAGTTGAAGGATTTCAAGAAGAAATTCAATCTTTTACTCATTGATTTGAGAGGACATGGCAAATCTATTGATCTGCCAGAGGCTATATACAAGCAAGAATATACGTTTACAGCAGTGACCAAAGATATTATCCAAGTATTGGATGAGCTCAAGATTCCACCTGCACATTTCATGGGTGTTTCTCTGGGTACAGTGATTGTCCGTCAACTAGCCGAAATGGAAAAATGGAGGGTAAAATCGCTGGTATTGGCCGGAGCCGTCACCAGATTGACTATACCATCCCAATTTCTAGTATTTTTTGCAAACGTATTTAAGCGCTTCATCCCATTTATTTGGTTATACAAGATTTTCGCTTTCGTGGTCATGCCCCTAAAGCGAAGTGCAGAGTCACGAAACCTTTTTATCCAAGAAGCGCAGAAGCTTTGCCAAAAGGAATTTATCCGCTGGTTCAAACTCACCAAAGACATCAATCCGCTTCTTAGGTATTTCAAAGAGTCGGATTTAGAGATTCCCACTTTATATGTGATGGGTGATCAGGATGTGATGTTTTTAGAACCAGTACGAAATATTATTAAAACACATAAAAGCTCAATTTTAAAAATCCTTGATAAATGCGGCCATGTAGTCAACGTGGAGCGTCCAGATGAATTCAATCGACTTTCGTTGGCATTTATCCAAAATCACAGTAAATAAGCTCGAACTATTTTAAATGAATAAGCAAACCAAAACCCTATTAATCGTAGCAGTAGTTGCAATTATTGCGATAATCTACATCTATCCAAGGTGGAATAGTGGCACTAACTCCGGTCCTACTCCTACAGCTGGTCCAAGGGCAGGTGATGTAGAATTACCCGTCACAGTGGTCACATTGAAGAAGGAGACTTTGAAGAATCAACTCAATGTCACTGGGACGATTCTACCCAATGAATCTGTATCACTTCGGCCAGAAGTATCTGGATTGGTGACCAAAATCTCATTCAAAGAGGGGCAATATGTCTCCAAAGGCACTCCTTTACTTTACTTGAATGACAATGATCTTCAGGCACAGTATCAGAAATTAGAATACACCCAGAAGCTTTTTGAAAGCCAGGAAAATCGTCAAAAACAACTTTTAGCTCGTGAAGCAATCAGTCAGGAAGAGTATGACATCGTGTTGAATCAATATAACACCACCCTTTCAGACTTGAAATTAGTAGAAGCCCAAATCCAAAAAACAATTGTTAGGGCGCCATTCAATGGGACACTAGGCCTTCGTCAGGTGAGTGAGGGAAGTGTTATCGGCACTGGAGATATCATCGCGACAGTGGTAAACATGGATCCTATTAAAATTGAATTTTCAATTCCAGAGCGATATGCTAATATGGTAGAGGTGGGGGCTCCGGTTTTTTTCTCAAGTGAGTCAACAGAGGATGAGGCTGAGGGTAGTGTATATGCTTTTGAGCCACGAATCGATGCTGCTACTCGAACCTTGAAACTTAGAGCTCAAAGTTCAAATAAAGGGGGCAAATTCCTGCCTGGAATGTTTGTGAAAATACGATTTGTTTTAGGAGAAATAGATAGTGCATTAATGGTGCCTGCAGAATCGGTAATTCCGGAACTTCAAGGCTATAAGGTTTTTGTGGTAGGAAAGGACCAAAAGGCTGAGGAACGAAGCGTAGAAATAGGAACCAGAACTGAAAGCCATGTTCAAATCACCAAAGGATTAGAAGAAGGTGAAATGGTACTTACTTCTGGTGTATTGCAAGCAAGACCTGGTTCTCTTCTGAAAATCACCAAAACAAACTGATATGGCAAGTCTTTCTAGTTTGAGTATTAACAGGCCAGTCTTGGCCATAGTGATGTCGATTGTTATCGTGCTTTTCGGAGTGATCGGTATCAGCTTACTTGGCATCCGAGAATATCCAAGTGTGGATCCTCCGGTAATTTCCGTCAGGACTTCCTACACAGGAGCAAATGCTGACGTCATCGAAGCGCAGATTACAGAGCCGCTTGAAGAAGCGATTAACGGCATACAAGGAATTAAATCCATGAACTCGACCAGTAATGATGGAACGAGTAATATTACTGTAGAATTCGACGTGGGAGCTGATCTAGAAGCTGCTGCAAATGATGTTAGAGACAAGGTCGCAGGAGCTCAGCGAAATCTACCACCAGATGCTGAGCCTCCCGTGGTCTCCAAATCTGATGCAGATTCTAGCCCGATTATTTACCTTAGTGTCCAAAGCGAAGTTAGAAACCTGCTTGATGTCTCGTATTTGGCAGATAATATTTTCAAAGAGCGACTTCAGACTATCCCTGGAGTGAGTAGAGTCCAGATATGGGGGGACAAAGAATATGCGATTAGACTTCGAATGGATCCCCTCAAAATGGCTTCCTACGGAGTGACTCCTTTGGATGTACTCAATAAAGTGCAAAGTGAAAATGTAGAACTCCCTTCTGGAAGAATTGAGGGTGAAACGATCGAATTGTCAGTAAGGACTAAAAGTCGCTTGAGTTCGCCGATGGAATTCAATGACCTTATCATCAAGGAAGATCAAAACAACATTGTCCGCTTTCAGGATATTGGAAAGGCGGAACTTGCCGCTTTGAATGAGCGGTCAATCTTGAAAAGTGATAATGTTCCCATGGTCGTTGTTGTTCTTGTGCCTTTACCTGGCTCAAATAGCATTGAGATTGCAGATGAATTTTACAAAAGAATCGAAAGTATTAAAAAGGATCTTCCTGCAGATATCGTAACCGAAGTTACCTATGATTCTACCAAGTATATTCGAAGCTCGATTGCTGAAGTGCAGGAGACAATCGTCATTGCATTCTTCTTAGTCGTTGCAATCATTTTCTTATTTCTAAGAGATTGGAGAACTACTTTCATTCCAGTTCTTACAATCCCTATTTCTTTGATTGGGGTATTTTTTATTATGTATTTGATGGATTTTTCTATCAATGTACTGACACTTTTGGGAATCGTTCTCTCGATAGGCTTGGTGGTTGATGATGCTATTGTCGTTTTAGAGAATATTTATACCCGAATAGAAAAAGGCGAAAACCCTCAGGAAGCCGCATCAAAAGGATCTGAAGAAATTTTCTTCGCAGTAATTGCAACTACCGTGGCATTGGCAGCAGTATTTCTTCCAGTAATTTTCCTAACGGGAACCACGGGTAGACTTTTTAAGGAATTTGGAATCGTAGTGGCTGGCGCAGTGATTATTTCCTCCTTTGTGGCATTGACCATGACGCCAATGCTAAGTGCCAAATTGCTCAAGCGAAGAGAAAAGCATAATGCATTTTACAATTTCACAGAGCCGGCATTTGTCTGGATCAATAGTCAATATGATAAGGCCTTAAGTGGATTTATGAAAATCCGTTGGGTTGCATTTGTGCTGATCGGCGTGATGGGTGCAGGGATTTATTGGTTGTTTAATAACATTCAAACTGAACTTGCTCCAACCGAAGATAGAGGAGAAATACGAATCAATATGTCTGGCCCGGAAGGAGCAACTTTCGGCTATATGGATCCGGTAATCGATCAATTGACCCGTGACTTCATGGAGGAAATACCAGAAGAGGAGCGAATCAGAATGATAAGTGTGACATCACCAGGATTTGGTACTGCCAGTACCAATTCTGGATTTATTCGTATGATTCTGACAGATGCAGATAAGCGAGAACGGTCCCAGCAGCAGATCTATGATCAAATTAATCAGAAGCTCAAAACCATTACTTCAGTTAGAGCTTTTGCTTCTCAAGCGCAGTCAATTGGAGACCGACGAGGAGGCCTTCCTGTTCAATATGTCCTTCAGGCGCCAACTTTAGATAAGCTGAAAGAGGTAATTCCTGCTTTTATGGAAGAGGCTAGTCAAAGCCCGATGTTTATTTTCTCAGACATCAATCTGAAATTTACTAAGCCGGAATTAGAGATCGAAATCGATCGGGAGAAAGCCCGAAATGTTGGCGTTTCTGTTCGGGAAATTGCTCGTACGCTTCAGCTCTCGTACTCTGGACAACGTTTTGCCTATTTCATTCGGGAAGGAAAGCAATACCAGGTCGTAGGAGAAATGCAAATTCAAGACCGAAATGAGCCGGTAAATCTTCGGATGCTCTACGTTCGAGCAGATAATGGAGAGCTGATCCAATTGGATAATTTAGTGCGTGTGGTGGAAAAAAGTACTCCTCCGCAATTGTACAGATATAATAGATTCGTAAGCGCAACTGTTTCCGCAAGTCTTGCGGAAGGATATACTATTGGAAATGGCCTGGACGAAATGGATAGGATAGCTGCTAACGTTCTCGATGATTCCTTTTCCACAGACGTAGCCGGACCTTCTAAGGAGTTTCGAGAGAGTTCAAATAGTTTGCTTTTTGCATTCATATTTGCTTTGATCTTGATTTACTTGGTGCTTTCTGCTCAGTTTGAAAGCTTCAGAGATCCATTGACGATTATGTTTACTGTACCATTGGCACTCTTTGGGGCCTTATTTACACTGTGGATCTTTGACTATACACTGAATATTTTCAGCCAGATTGGAATTATCATGCTGATTGGCTTGGTGACCAAAAACGGAATTCTAATTGTTGAGTTTGCAAATCAGCGTAAAGCACAAGGGATGGGAGTTGATGAAGCAATCTTTGGAGCAGCAGTAGCCAGATTCCGACCTATTCTAATGACTAGTTTATCAACTATTCTGGGTATTCTACCAATTGCCTTAGCACTTGGAGCAGGAGCAGAGAGTAGGGTTCCTATGGGAGCGACTGTGATTGGTGGATTGGCTTTAGCGACAGTCTTGACTTTATTTATTATCCCAGCTATTTATACATACTTGACTTCAAAAGAAGCTAGACTAGCACGAATTTAATGAAGAGAATTACGCTATTACTCTTATTGAGTAGCATTTCCATCTGTTTATTTGCCCAAAGTGAAGAATCCCTTGATTTGGAAAAAGCCATTCAATTGGGACTGGAAAATAATTTACAAGTGAAAATTGCAGTCGAAACGGTGACCCTTCGCCAAGGAGATGAGAAAATAGGTGTTGGAGATCTATTGCTTCCTCAATTGAATACTACCTACTTAAGGTCTTTCAGCAAAGAAGATGTGACGCAGAAATTCGTCAATGATCCTGAACCTCGACAGATTAACAATGCGAAATCCAGAAATGAAAACTTTAACATTGCGGCAATTTACGGATTCAGACCCGAGACTTTTATAGTCATGAAGCGTTTGGGGCAATTGACTGAAATTTCGGAACTGGAGGCCAAAGTGGTAGTGGAAAACACAGTCGCTGGAATCTCTTCTGCTTATTATAGACTAGTGCTGGAATTACAACGCTACGAAGTATTGAAAAATACTCTAGAGCTCAGCCAGTCTCGACTAGATATTGCTAGAGCACAATATGAGTTAGGAGGAGCAGGTAAACGAGATTTTCTGACTGCTCAGGTAGATTACAATTCAGATTTAACCTTGCTACTGACCCAAGACCAAATCATACAAAATTCCAGAGTGAATCTCAATGAACTGATGGCATTAGATCCAGACACCAGGTTCACTGTAAAAGACACCATTTTGATTGGGGATCCTTTGTTGCTTATTGATCTTCAGGAAAATGCTTTTACGGAAAATAAGGACCTTCTAATCGCACAGCGAGCCGAAAATGTAGCATTTCTTCAAATGAAAGAGCTCCGGACTTCCCGTCTTCCCGTCTTGAATCTGAATGGGAATTATGTGAATAATACATCAAATTCAGATGCAGGATTTTTGATTCAAAATCAGCGACAAGGATTTAATGGTGGGGGAAATATCACAATCAATTTATTCAGCGGATTAACCTTGAATAGGAGAATCCAAAATGCCAAAGTCCAGCAAAATATCCAGTCTTTTGCCACCGACCAATTTGAGATTCAGCTGAAATCTGATATCCAGCGATCTTATAATACTTATCAAACTAATAGGAATCTCCTAGAGGTGGAAAAGAAGAATTATCAAACGGCTAAAGAGAGTACTGAAATCGCCTTGGAGCGATTTCGATTAGGTATTTCTTCCTATCTCGAATTCCGAGATGCTCAGGTCAATTTACTTACTGCTCAGAATCGTTTGATCACTTCGATTTTCAATATCAAAGAGCAGGAAATCGAGTTGCGGAGACTTTCGGGAAATATTTTCTTCCAGAATAGTTTTGCTCCTTTTGAGATTCCAACTGAAAATTAATTTGATTTAGCAGCTGATCAGACTTCAGTTGATTTTTTTGCTTTTTTCAAGGATTCCTTTCTTTTCTTTTGGCATAGCATTTGCCAAATGGGCTTCGGAACATCCTGGGTTTCAATGACCCAATTTAATGAGAAGAGCAGCGATCCTATTTATTTCCATTAGTACTCTCTTGATTTTTGGGGTGCAGTGTACCTTTTTGGAAAAACAGTTTGGAGTGAAGTTTGGTAAAGAAACCTACATTCTTGACATACCTGGAATTGAGAAAAGAGGTTTTATCAAAGCTGCCGTCGACAACAACACTGCTGGCTATTATATCTACCGAGGTAGAAGAATGGGCTATGAATATGAGTTACTCAGGGATCTGGCTAAGCGACTGAATGTCCAACTCCGATTGGTTTTGGTTTCAGATATCGATCTTGCATTTAATTACCTCCAAAGTGGTAAAGTCGATCTAATCGCTATGAATTTGGAGGAAAGTCCCGATCGGGCAGCTGGGGCATCTTTTTCTATTCCCTTAGGAAAAATGAATAGCGTGCTGGTCGGCACAAAAGGCTCAGAGAAGATCAAAGCTTGGGAGGACTTGGGACAAGACACCATCTACGTGAGACAAGGGACTACGTATGCTTCTCAGTTGTACAAAGTGAAAGACTCTCTTCAGCTTGGGATTACCATTTTGCCAGCTGCTGAACGCGAAGAGGCGCTCATCGATCAAGTCGTAGATGGGAAAATCAAATGGACGGTTGCCGATCAAAACATTGCATTAGCAAATGCCACCCTGTATGATAATTTAGATATTTCTTGGAAAGTCAGCAAAGAAGGGAATGTTGCCTGGGTAGTCCGAGATAATTCTCCAATCCTTTTAGAAAAACTGGATGGCTGGTTAGCCGATAAGCTAAAGCGTTTTATTCCTGATCTTTATTCGAAGTATTTTCTTAATTCCAAGAATTCTTACTTTCGAAATACAAGTCCTTTTTCTTCATTGGTAGGAAATAAGATTTCTGAATACGATGAAATCATCAAAGAGGGCGCTCAGCAATTGGGTTGGGACTGGAGGCTATTGGCCTCTCTAGTGTATAAAGAATCCCGATTCGATACTACCGCTCTATCTTACGCAGGAGCACAAGGTTTACTACAGTTAATGCCAGTTACATTAGAACGTTTTGGTGTGACCAATCCAAATGACCCAGCCCAATCACTTTTGGGTGGCGTACGATACCTTCGTTATTTAGATAAGTTTTGGATGGAGCGAGTACCGGATACGAATGAGCGATTAAAATTTATCCTAGCTTCTTACAATATCGGTCATGGACATGTCGAAGATGCCTGGAGATTGACTATGAAATATGGAAAAAATACGCAAACCTGGGTGGAAGTTTCGAAATTTTTAGCCTTGAAAAGCGATCCGGAATACTATAAAGATCCGATTGTGAAAAGTGGATTTGCCAAAGGACACCTCGCCGTGAATTACGTCAAAGATGTCCTAAGTATTTTCCAATCCTACAAGGCACTCGTTCAGCCTTAAGTATGAATTCCATAGTGTTTGTCAAGGAGACCACACAAAGTTAGAATACCCCCTTCACCTTGGTTTGTGAGATACAGGTCGCTCACTTCAAGAATTTCCTTTTGCCTTAATCCTCCTCGTGTAGTTCGAATAAGGCTTCGATTTCTACAGGGATATTATCCGGCAGCGATCCCATTCCCACGGCTGATCGGACACCTATTCCGTTTTCTTCCCCCCAGACCTGAGCAAATAATTCACTTGCTCCATTGATAATGTAGGGATGCTTTTCAAAAGTGGAGATGCAATTCACCATTCCCAACACTTTAATGACTCTTTTCACTCGATTGAGGGAGCCGAGATTTGCCTTGATGGTAGCAAGCATGGCCAGCCCAACTTGTCGAGCTGCTAGTTTGCCCTGTTCCTGATCCATGTCTTCACCGATTCTGCCAATGATCAGCGTCCCATCGGACTGCACTGTTCCGTGGCCGGATAGATAGAGGTATTTGCCATCAATCAGGCAGGGTTTGTATACTCCCAGCGGTTTTGGAGGAGGCGGGAGTTCAAGTCCGAGTTTGGAGAAATTAGATTCTGGAGTTTCCATAAGAGAGTTTTACTGATTTATATTAAACGAAAAGGTCAAGAATAAGCACCCCTATCAACCCGATGACCGCTACAAGAGTTTCCATCAAGGACCAAGATTTGATCGTGTCTTTGATACTGACATTGAAGAATTCTTTGTACATCCAAAAACCTGCATCGTTGAAATGCGAGAACATCAAGCTTCCTGCTCCAATAGATAGCACCAATAAGTTTGGATCCACATTCATAGTCGTGACCAGTGGAGCGATAATCCCGGCAGTAGTTAAGCCGGCGACAGTTGCCGAACCCACACAAACGCGAATAATTGCCGTGATGATCCAAGCCAAAATCAAGGGGTGAATATCCCAAGTCTGTAAGCTTTCTGCAATAACCAGACTTACACCGGTGTCGGTAAAGATTTGCTTGAGCGCACCCGCTCCAGCCACAATCAGGAGGATCATCGCAATATCTTTTGTCGCTATCGTATAGATATCCATCAGTTGTGACATGCTAAACTTCCTGCGCAATCCAAGTGTATAGGTTGCCACCAAAACGGATAGTAGCATCACCATTCCTGGATTGGCTATAAATTCAATCAGCTTCGCAAAGGGACTTTCGGGAGGAGTATTAAGGCTCAAAGCAGTGGTGCCTACCAAAAGCACTACTGGAAGTAAAGCAGTCAGAAAGCTATTAGCTCGGCCTGGAAGTTCGGATTCGGGTTTGATTTCGGCCTGAAAAGTCTTGAGCGGATTCGCTTCGATGTTTTTCAGTGTTTTGGCAAAAATTGGCCCTGCGATGATGATGGTAGGAATAGCAATCAGAAATCCATAAAATAGGGTCAAGCCCATATTGGCATCAAACTGTGCAACAAGGGCAGCTGGCGAAGGATGGGGTGGCAAAAACCCATGTGTAACAGACAAGGCTGCCAGTAAGGGAATCCCCACATAGACTGCGGAGATCTTGTACTGATAGGCTACCGTAAAGGCCAAAGGTACTAGCAGGACAAAACCTACATTATAAAAGAGTGGAATACCCACGATTAGACCAGTCAGGGACATGGCCCAAGTGATGTACTTCTCTCCGAAGATCTTCATTAGAGTCCCTGCGATCCGCTGGGCGGCACCGGACTCAGCGACTAGCTTGCCGAGCATGGCGCCCATCACGATCACAATGACCAGGTCACCGAGGAGATTCCCCATTCCTCGCTGCACCGAACCGGCAATCTGATCGGCAGGGAGACCCAGTAGGAAGCCGGCTGAGATCGAAGCGATCAGGAAGGCTAAAAAAGGATTCAACTTTGCCCAGACGATCAGTAAGACCAGAATGGCAACACTCAGTAAAACAAGAAGAAAGGTCATCGGTTGGGGTTATTTGGCGACTGAAGTTAGAAAAAATGGGAGAAATGATAGCCCTTCGCTTTAAATCTTAGCCGATTCTTTACCGCTTGATCCATCGGATATGTGCTGCGGATTCAGAATAGCCAATCCTGATAAGGTAAATCCCCGCAGGTAAACTCAGTAATTGCTGCTCCAAGGTTAATTTATTAAAGGATCCTTTGAAATATAATTTTCCTGAAAAATCAAGAATCATAAGTTCAGACTGTGCCAAATCCAGTGCTGGTGGGATCTTTATTCTAATGGACCCTCCAAAATATGGATTTGGAGAAATTTGAATAGAACTTCCCATGGAAAGTAGCGCTTTAACAAGAATCACTTGACTCCAAGAGCTTCCGGGTAAAAAATCAGTTTGTTTGATTCGGTAATAGTAATTCTGGAATGGATCAGAATCAAGATCTGAAAATTGGTAGGAAACAGACGTCTCTGAATTTTTCTGATTAGTCAAAGATCCAATATTTTTCCAATCAGTAAATCCGTTTTCAGAGCGAAACACTTCATAGGTACTTTCAGCAATATCAGAAGCTACTTTCCAAGTAAGCTGTATTTCTTTTGACTTTCTCTGGCCATAGAAAGTTAACCAGGTCACCGGTAAGATGCTCAGTGTGCGAAAGCTTCCTACGGTGTAATTCGTCCCTTCCAACTGAGAAAAAGTCAAACTTCTGCGTGCCCAAAGGAGTGAAGGATCCAAACCTGGTAAATGAGTGCCCGGAGCTGCATAACCAGTAGCTACGATCCGCAAATCATCCACTTGATCGACGATTAAGTTAGCCGCAGAAATACGCAGTTCGAGCGGATTCGAATTGGCAGTCATACCAAAAAAGGAGAAATAGCTAAATAATCGATAGAGTATAGGGGTGCCATCATTGTCATTAAAATTGGAATTATACTCTGCTCCCAGATATTCTGTAAATCTTATTCGAAGATCCTCCCGCCCCGTATTCCCTAAAAGTTTTACACTTCGAATTCCTTTTTGGTATCGGTCCGCGAAAGGGAATGTCCCATTCGAAGCATTTACGATGCTTGGCAATGAAAAGTATTGGACTTCCCGCAGTCTTTCCCAGGACCCCGAAGTATAGAATAATCCCCCGATTGAGGAACTGTTTATGGAAAGGTTGTTATCGTTGAAATTCAAAATTCCACTGGTCATGGAGAGGGTTTGAGTGACTGCTAGGTTTTGATTCAAATTGACCTTTCCTCCTGATTTATTCACAGTTAAATTCCGACTTGTCAAAGCAAATCCACTGATGTTTTGATTTAGACCTCCAACAAAGTGAAGGTCAGTTGGGGTCGTTAAAATTGCTCCCTGACCAGACTGAATCAGATCTCCTTGCACGAAAAAAGTGCCAGGGAGACTTAGGTTTTGATTTCCTTGGAGCTCCAAATTAGTCACTCGATTGGGGGTCGCCGCATCAGAAAATGAACTGCTCAGGAAAGTTTTCGGAATTGTTCCCCCTCTAAAAATCATGGTCCCATTTAACTCATAAATTGCAGCTTCAATTCTTGGGTTTTGCCCTTCCAGAATCAATTGTCCTCCGCTTTGTAAATCAAATAGGCCGGCACTGACGGTAGCAGATCTAAACAGGATTCCTGCGTTACACTGGGAGATAAATTTTGCTCCACTTCCAATTATTAGGGTACCAAAAGAGCCAGCATCATAAAAAGTGGTTTCCGTGTTGAAAGAAATTGAAGCGCAGACCGCAGGAATGACAGAACTGTCTAACTTTTGGATTAGAGCACCCGAGCTAATTGTAAATTGGACTGCCTTGAAGGGTTCTTCGATCGTGAGTTCTTGTCCTATTCCAGGATCAATAATGACACTGTATCTACTATTAGTAGTGAACCCACTCCAATGATTTTTTCTAATAATTGTTCTGGTGGTTCCCCTAAAAATCAACCTGCTTTCGGCTGTATTCCCAATCCAATTTAGACTGTTCCAAGTCCCTGATGCGGTACCCGGAGCAGCTCCAGCAAAGGCATTGAGCGAACCATATATCTCTAAGGCGAATCCGGATAGGTTTAATTTTTGAGTAGCTCCGGTTTCAGCATTGATGAAAACACTTTTCGCCTGCTCATTTCCTGTCAAAGTTACTAGCTGCGTCCGATCTATATAAATGTCGTTGCTTAAGCTAGGTTTGACTAAAGTTGCTACCCAACTCGCTCCATCAAAGACCCTCCAAATTGCAGGATTGTCATAATTTCCCGAATTTATAGTTTTAAATGAGTTGATTTCTTGTGCTAAGAGAAGGTTTGCTGGTAGGCAATAGATTAAAACTGCCAAGAATATCAAGTATATTTGGCATCTGAAAAAGGAAAAATGGGACAACGTTTTGACCCTGGTAACCATCGAAAAGTAGTCTAAAAAAGAACTTCTAAGTTAAAAACAATGATTCGAATAAAGAAACATCTAGTGCTATTTTTTTTACTGACCTTCAGTGTCTTAGGACAGGTGATGGGACAGGCCTTTCGGATCTCCCTGCTTACCGCAGATCCAGGGAATGAGCTCTATTCGGCATTTGGTCACTCAGCGATTCGGGTACTGGATAAGGCTAAGGGTGAGGACTATGTATTCAACTACGGCACCTTTGATTTTAACACGCCTAATTTCTACGGGAAGTTTGCCAGCGGTAAGCTGGACTACATGCTTTCTGTTAGCACCTTCGCGGCTTTTGTCTCCGAATATGACCGACAGGGTCGAGGCATCAAAGAGCAAGTCCTTGATCTGAATCCTGAGCAGACAGATTACATGCTGGAGTTTCTTCAGGTCAATTACCAGCCGGAGCGACGCTTCTATCGCTACGATTTTTTCTATGACAATTGTGCCACTCGGATCCGAGATGCAATGGATCTGGTGCTAGGCGATAAGTTGATCTGGCAGGATGAAGTCAAGGAGGCCGATGAGAAAACCTTTCGAAATCTGATCGATGAATATGTCTATACGCTGACCTGGGCTGATCTCGGAATCGATCTGGCACTGGGAGCGGTGATTGATGTGGATGCGACTCCGCTGCAAGAGCAATTTCTTCCGGATTACATGTTCGAGTCGTTTGCCCGGGCAGAGATTCAGGGAGATGGTCCTACACGACCTATGGTGAAGGAGACCCTTACGATTATGGAATTTCCGAAGGAAGAAAAAACCATGGAAGCGTTTAATCCCTATTGGATTTTTTGGCTGGTAGCCATCGGCTTTACCTTGATCACCTTTATCGGATTCAAGAAGAAGAAATTATTTATTGGCTTTGACTTAGCCTTTTTTGGTCTGCTTGGTCTGATTGGGATTGTGGTAACCTTACTTTGGTTTGCCACCGAGCATAGTGCGACCAAGTGGAATTGGAATATCCTCTGGGCGTTCCCTGGACATTTAATTTTGGTCAAAGGACTTTGGTCAAAGACTCTTGCGCCTTGGGTTCGGAAATATTTACTGTTTGCCTTGATTATGGCAGATGCTGCGGTGGTCTTTTGGATTTTGGGTTGGCAGTCTTTTCATCCGAGCATTATTCCACTGTTGTTGGTATCGATCTTGCGGACTAATTACTTGTATTATAACATTGGCAAGTATCGCTTGACCTCCCAATAAAAATCAAGCTTCGAAAACTTTTGTATAGGGGAATGGTGTTGGGTATCTTCAAGCAATCCCATGGAATTTAAACTCACATCAGATTATAAGCCTACCGGCGATCAGCCCAAAGCGATCGAAAAGCTGGTCAAAGGCATCCGAAATGCAGATCAGGCTCAAGTTCTGCTAGGAGTGACGGGCTCTGGGAAGACTTTTACCGTGGCTAATGTGATCCAGCAGGTGCAAAAGCCAACTCTGATCCTGAGCCATAATAAGACTCTTGCAGCGCAGCTCTATGGGGAATTCAAGCAATTTTTCCCAGAGAATGCCGTCGAGTACTTTATTTCTTACTACGATTACTACCAGCCGGAGGCTTTTATCCCCAGCTCGGGAACTTATATAGAAAAGGATCTCTCCATCAATGAAGAGATCGAAAAACTTCGGCTGAGTGCCTCTTCCTCTTTACTTACTGGGCGAAGGGATGTGATCGTAGTAGCCTCTGTTTCCTGTATCTATGGTATCGGGAATCCTGAGGAGTTTGCCAAGAATATCATTAAGCTCCAAGTCGGAGATCGAATTCCAAGAAATCAGCTGCTTTTCAAATTGGTCGATATTCTCTACAGTAGAACCCAACTTGAACTGACCCATGGTACTTTTCGGGTAAAAGGAGATACTGTTGATATTTTCGTTGCCTACGCAGATTGGGGATATCGAATTTTCTTTTGGGGCGATGAGATTGAGGCAATTCAGCGGATTGATCCAGCTTCCGGAAAGAAACTGAATGATGAGCAACTCATTTCCATTTTCCCAGCAAACCTCTTCGTCACTGGTCGTGATACGGTCAATACCGCGATCAAAGAGATTCAGGATGATATGGTGGCTCAAGTGAATTTCTTCGAAAAGGAAGGGAAATTCATGGAAGCAAAGCGACTTCAGGAGCGAACAGAGTTTGATCTGGAGATGATTCGAGAGCTGGGTTATTGCTCTGGGGTGGAAAATTATTCGCGTTATTTTGATCGCCGAGAGCCGGGAATGCGGCCATTCTGTTTGATGGATTATTTTCCGGATGATTTTTTATTGGTGATTGACGAGAGCCACGTGACCATCCCGCAGGTTAGGGCGATGTGGGGAGGGGATCGATCCAGAAAAGTAAATCTGGTGGATTTTGGATTCCGACTTCCATCGGCTTTGGATAATCGACCTTTGAAATTTGAAGAGTTTGAGGACTTAGCGGGTCAAGTCCTCTATGTTTCAGCCACGCCTGCAGATTATGAACTTGCTTTAACTGAGGGAGAAGTGGTCGAGCAGATTATTCGACCAACTGGACTTTTGGATCCTACGATAGAAGTACGACCAAGTCAGAATCAAATTGATGATTTACTGGAGGAAATTGACCAGACCATAAAAACAGATGCTCGGGTTTTAGTGACTACGCTGACTAAGCGAATGGCAGAAGAACTCCAAAAATTCTTGGAGCGGGCTGGAGTCAAATCGCGCTATATTCACTCTGAAGTCAAAACTTTAGATCGGGTAGAAATCCTGAGAGAGTTGAGACTTGGTGTATTTGACGTCTTGGTAGGGGTAAATTTATTAAGGGAAGGCTTAGACTTACCGGAGGTTTCGTTGGTAGCTATATTGGATGCGGATAAGGAAGGATTCCTTCGTAATGAGCGAAGTTTGGTACAGACGATCGGCAGAGCTGCTCGAAATTCGGAGGGGAGAGTGATTATGTATGCTGATAAAATTACAGCATCGATGGAACGAGCGATCGATGAGACCAAGCGAAGGCGAGTAATTCAGATTGACTATAATACGAAACATGGCATTACACCGACCACTATTTTGAAATCCCGAGACAAAATATTGGGACAAACGAAAGTGGCCGATTCTAAGAAAAACGCAAAATTCTATGCGGAGCCTATGCCGGGAGAAGCGAGCATGGCAGCAGATCCGGTGGTGCAGTATTTGAGTAAGGATAAATTGGAAAAACTGATTCAGCAAACTCAAAAACAGATGGAAAAGGCCGCCAAAGAGCTCAACTTCATGGAGGCAGCTAGGCTCAGAGATGATTGGCAAGCACAAAAAGCCCGATTGGAACAATTGAGGTTTGGGGTGAAATCCTGAGTTTTTCAGAAATAAATCAATAACAATGACACTGCAGGATATCCGAGTACTCGCTTCGAAAGGAGAGGGGCTAAAGATTGAATTCAAGAAAAAAGCCGCACATCCTGAGAAAATCGTCAGGGAGCTGATTGCTTTGGCCAATTCATCCGGAGGAGATTTGTTGATCGGAGTAGATGATGATGGAACGGTGA
>CAWUWQ010000378.1:0-3166 GCA_963926065.1 uncultured Algoriphagus sp. | reverse complement strand
TTCAAGTCTTCAGACTTGGACTACCTTTTCCTTTATCTTTAAGAAAAATCCCCCTAGCCCCCTTTTGCTAGACTCTCATTTCCAATACAGGCTAATCAATCCAAGGGGGAATTGTGCCAATCTCGATTCTTGGCTCTAGTTTCTAAATTCTTTATACTAATATCTTACTACTAGATACTAAAAATTAAAACCCACTTTCACCCCCCCATACCAATTTCTAGTAGGAGCCGGCTGATAGAATCTTCCACCAAATGGATTCAGATCGTTTCCTAGGGAATAGCTTTCATCCAACAAATTGTCTACTCCAGCAAAGGCTTCCAATTCCCATTTCCCGGCGAAAGTTTTGGCCCATCCAAATCGTAGATTGACCAAATCATACCCTTCTTGAAAGACGGTATTGGCATCATTAAGTGGAAGCTCACTGACATAATTATGGGTAAAATTCAGGTAAAATCCCGGCTTAGTTCTCAAATCTAAACGAGTGACTAAAGTAGTCTCCGGCACGCCTGTCAGTGCATTACCCGAGAAATCATCAGCTCGCTTTTGGTAATTTTTAAAGGTGAAAAACTGACCGGTGTAAGCGGTACCAAAACTCAAGTCCTGAACGAATCCCTGTCCATTCCTAACAAAGGCGTAATCCAAAGCGGCTTCGATTCCTTTTTGATCTGTGCTGCCAGCATTTCGAAATAAGACCACTCCTTGCGAATTGGTAAACGTCGTGATCGTTTGATCCAACTTGAAATAATAAGTTGCTACATCCAGGTTCAACTTTCCTTTTCCGATTCGGTAGCCAATTTCGTAATTCACGCCCTTTTCAGCCTCCAGATCAAGATTTAGACTTCCCTCATTGGTTCGCACTTCGTCGATAGTCGGCGGAGAAAATCCACTGCTGATACTTCCATAGATTGCCGAATTGGAATTGATTCCATAATTCAAGGCAACTCTTGGAACTACTATTGGGTCAAAAGTTCGGGTTTGCAATCCTGTCGGGCCACCCGTGGCATCGATTTGTCGATCGATTTCGAAGCTGGAGAAATTCTCGCTCAAGCCCAAAGTGAAAAGGAATTTCTCAGCAATTTGCCATTCCGCCTGCTGGAAAAGAAAACCTTGTGTAGCACGTAGTTTATCCGAAAAACGAACCGTATCTGCAACGCCAGCCCGATTTCCAAAGTTCTGTGCATCGGTCAAACTTGTCTGATATTCTCCTCCGGCAATGAGACGGAGTGATTTTCCACCGAGTTGGGTATCGTGCGTGAACCGAGTCCTACCTCCAAAACCGAAGCCTAATTCCTTTTTGTAATCAAGAATAAAAGGATTTTCGAAGTCATTGGTGTTCAGGTAAACCATGGTATTGTTGCTTGTTTTCTCAGAAAAGCGATACAAATGGCCGAAAGATGCGAAGACTGATTGCTGAGCAATGGAGCTATTTTGATTTACCGAACCTGGTCGGGCTTGGGTGGGATCAGCTGCCAATTGATCTGCATTCAGAGCCCCGGGAATCTGATAGTTTAGGTCTGAGATCAAGAGTTGGGTCCGGATTTCTTGTTTTTCGGAAACTGGGAAAAAACTACCCAATTGAAATACTTTTCGATCCATCGTCGAATGGTCTCGGTAACCATCTGCTTGTTGGGTCACAAAGGAGGCTTCGATTCCACCTTCACCAATTTGTTGAGAAAGCCCTAATCGAAAGCGGTTCAAGCCAAAGCTCCCCGTAGAATATTCTGAAGAAATCCGAGAGCCTTGCAGATTTGCAGGACTATTGAGATTGATCGTGCCACCATTTCCTGCCCCGTAGATGCTTCCTGATGGACCTTTAATTACTTCGGCATTTCGAATATTACTAAGGTCCAGTAGGTTCAAAGGAGTAGTGCCGTCAGGAGCAGTAAAAGGTACTCCGTTCCAATAAACCTTTACGTTTCGCACGCCAAAAGGAGCTCTAAGGGAACTCCCGCGGATGGAAATTCGATAGCTGGCAGGAGCGCGCTCTTCGATTCGTACGCCCGGTTTGGTATTGAAAGAATTGACAATGGAAGTCTCGTTGAATCGATTAAAATCCCGCTCCGATACGATCGCGATCGCAGCCGATTGTTCCAAAAGGGGACGTTCAGATTCAAAAGCAGTGACGGTGACTTCGGATAGATTTACTGATTTTGGGCTTAATTCAACTAGATGTTCCCCTGCTCCAAAATCTGCTTTGAAGGGTTCAAAACCTGATTTGAAAAAGGAAAACTGTTGAGGCTCATCACTGGAAAAAGCAATAATTCCAGAAGCGTTAGAAAGCTGAGCTTGGCCATTTTTTGGTTGAATTCGAACATTTTCCAAAGGCAAAGCGGTATTGGCGTCAACTACTTTAAATTGAACTTGGGCAATTGTAGAAAAACTAATAAATAGGAATAATAGGGGTAGGCATTTTCTCATGCAGCGAATTTAAGGGGTTTTTGGAGAGGAATATCGACCATTTAAATATTTCGAAATAAGTCTCGCCCTTTTAGAGTTTCGGTACATATGTAAATTCCATCACCCTACACTTCTTACAGGGTGATGAACGGTGAAGCTCCTTCGGAGCTAGGTCACAGATTCACTTAAATATTTCTGCAAATTGATGAGAGAAAGGACCCTTTGTAAGAGTTGATTATTTCACAATAGGTTGATTACTCACATTTGCCAGATCCGAAGGATCTTAACGGTTCATGACCTTCGGCGCGGCCAGGGGTTAAGGCTAGCGATGAGGCTGGAAGCCCTGAACGGGGCGAAACTCAATATGATCACTAAATCAAAAACCCCTTTCGATTTCCATCCAAAATGGCTAATATCCTTTTTAAAAATCATCCTATGAGAAAACTAATCTGGCCCCTTTGCCTGCTTATCCTTACTTTTTGTCAAGAGAAAGCTGCTCCACCAGCGCCAGTTCTGCCTGTTCCCGATGCCCGACAAATCGCTTGGCAAGAACTCGGATATTACGGCTTCATTCATTTCAATATGAATACCTTCTCAGATCGGGAATGGGGATTTGGGGATGAAAAATCCGAACAATTTAACCCGACTGAACTGGATGTGCGTCAATGGGCGAGAATAGCATCGGAAGCAGGCATGAAAGGATTGATCATTACGGCCAAGCATCACGATGGCTTTGTGCTGTGGCCATCGGCTTATACCGAACATTCGG
>CAWUWQ010000377.1:0-4051 GCA_963926065.1 uncultured Algoriphagus sp. | reverse complement strand
CCATTAGGTTGGCAGCATTTCTTTTAACAGACATCAGCGCCGATTCAGTAGTTCTGATAGCTGATGCAGCAATAGTGACAGTCTCCAATTCCGAGGCCTCTTCAGCCATAAGGATATCATTAATTACATTTACTCCTCCAGCTTTTACTTCCACGCCGATAAGTTCGACTGTAGCATAAGAAATGTATGAGATCTGAAGTGTATAGGATCCTGGTTCTACTTGGATTTCAAATTTTCCATCGAAATCAGTAATTGCACCAGTAGAAGTTTCTTTCACTAGAATCGAGACTCCGTAGAGCGGCTCTCCAGAACCTTCCTCAAAAATTGCTCCTCTGATGGTTCCTTTTTGGGCAAAGGCAAATCCTGCAATGAGTTGAGAAACTACAATCAGGATAATAGTTAATGTTCGTTTCATGAACACTGAGTGAGAATTATTTTTCATACAGCTTTGTAATTATAAAACCAAAGTAGAGGAAGCTCCTTGCAAGATCTTCCTCTACTTTGATTCAATATTTTTTAGATTATTTGAAGTCTGCTAATTGACCGGCTACCGCCGCCCATGACCATGTTGCAAAAGCAGCCTTAGTCGCTCCTACAGTATTAGCACCTGCAGCAACACTCATTGCTGAAGCATCTGTACCATTTCTGAACATTGTAGCTAGAGTTACTCCAGCAGCCGGAGTAACTTCCAGCTTGATGAACTTTAAGGAGCCATCTGCGAAATTAGCCAACGTCTTGTCACCACTTAGGGAAAGATCTCCTCTACCACTTGTGGTAGCTGGATCAGCGAAACCGAAGAAATAAAGATTCTCAAATGTGCCTCTAGCACCATCTCGGAAGTCACCAAATTCTGCAACATTATTTCCTTTAATCGAGCCATTCTTTAAGGTATGTGATCCAAGTCTTGAACCTTCAGGACCATCTATTTCCAAGGCGTGATCTGTTTCAGTTCCAGCGATTACAATGAAGTTATCTAAGGTACCAGCCCAAGCTTGATCCGTATCCATTCCGTCATCACCAGCATTCCAAACAATTGCATTTTTTACGTTTACAGTACCACCAAACCACTCGATTCCATCATCTTGGTTACCAATTACTTCGAGGTTTTCGATTATAGTTCCAGAACCAACACCACCTAAGGTAAGTCCATTGATTTCGTTACCTTCTCCGATGTTTGCACCACCATGACGGATTGATACAAATTTAATTGTACCAGAATTATCAGCAGCGTCTGTTCCGCCATATAATCCATTCGTGTCGGATGGTGGAATACCTTCAATTTGTTTTTCAGCGACATCTCCTGCAACTGATATTGGAGCCTTTCCTAAGACAATTAATCCACCCCAAAGGCCATTCAAGTTTGGAGTCAAGTTTGGAGATGCAATCTGTCCTGGAGTAATATTGTCAGCAATTGTAGTAAAAATAATCGGAGAGGCTGCAGTTCCTTCTGCAGTAATTTTAGCACCTCTGGCGATGATTAATGCTGTTGCATTCGAGCCAGATCCTACTTCACCTTTGACAATTACGCCATCTTGGATGTTCAATGTAGCACCTGAAGTTACTGTGATTCTTCCGCCCAAAATATAAGTTTTACCTTTTGCCCAAGTTGTATTTGCAGTGATATTAGAAGTTACTCTTATTACAGTTGCCTCAGCACCTACTGTTAACACATGAGTCACTTTTGCAAAATCTCCATCTATATCTGTAACTGTAAACTCAAAAACGAGGTTCTTTCCCGCATCAGCAGGAATTGCGGTATATTCAAATGGGGCAGAAGCAGTCGTCCCCGATAAAGGAACAGTTGCTAGAGCAGCACCATCTTTTGTAATCGATAAGGAAACTAGTCCATCTAATGCAGTTGCAGTAGCGGTAACGGGTCCTAATTTTCCACCTGCTTCAATCGTGGCAGTTGCTGGAATCCCCGAAAGTGTAACACCATTATCTGGTTTTGCATCTTCTTGACAACCGGAGAGTCCAATCACGATTGCAGAGAACATTAGTAATAGATAATTAAGTTTTTTCATTTTGTTTGTATTAATTGAATTGTGGTCTTGCATCTTTTGACTGCACAAATCTGGATCAATTATTACCCCCAAAAGAATTATCCGAATTATCCTTTTTTTAATATTCCGAACAGTATTTAATATTGAATTAATAAAAAAGGCATAAAAAAAGGGCTGCTTCGGTAGCAGCCCTTTAAACCTTGTTTTAATGTTACTTCAATGTTACGGACTTATTTATCGGTACTTTTTCCAAAAGGATTTTTACAAGATTACGGGTGTTAATTCCATCTGCTTCTGCCTCATAATTCAATATTATTCGATGATTCAATACATCCTCAGCGATTTCTTTAATGTCTTCAGGTAGTACATAATCCCGCCCATCCATATATGCTACTGCTTTCGAAGCTAGATTCAAATTGATACTTGCTCGTGGTGACACTCCAAACTGAATATACTTTGCTTCATCCTTCAAGCCGTATTGTATCGGGAACCGAGTAGCAAATACCAATTCAATAATGTAATGCTCTAGTGGCTCCGCCATTTTCACGGCGTTGATTTCATTTCTAATATCAAATACATCCTGCTTGCTTAGTATGGGATTAACTTCTGTGCTGAAAGTCATATTTGCCATTCGCCGCATCACTTCCATTTCATCTGCTTTGCTTGGATAGTCGATGTGCACTTTCATCATAAATCTATCGACCTGAGCTTCAGGAAGCGGATAAGTCCCCTCTTGGTCGACTGGGTTTTGAGTAGCCAAGACCAAAAATGGTCGATCCAGCATAAAAGTCGTATCCCCAATCGTTACTTGCTTTTCTTGCATTGCCTCCAAAAGCGCAGATTGAACTTTGGCGGGAGAGCGGTTGACCTCGTCTGCCAAGACCAAGTTTGAAAAAATTGGTCCTTTCTTAACTTCAAAGCTTCCGTTTTGCTGATTGTATATCATCGTACCAATCAAATCGGCAGGAAGCAAGTCCGGAGTAAATTGGATTCGGTTAAAGTCCAGGTGAAGCACCTTTGCCAAGGTATTTACGGTAAGGGTTTTTGCCAGTCCAGGAACACCCTCCAAAAGGATGTGACCGTTGGTGAAAAGTCCTATCAGGAGCCTGTTGACCATTTTGTCTTGGCCAACAATTACTTTTTTCATTTCCTGAATTACTGCTGCTATTTTTTCCTGATGCATGGAATGAATCTTTTTGGATTAGTACTCGAGCCCTAAAATAGAGGTTTTTGCTCCAACCAACAATCTTAAATCTTCCGAACGGTAAACCCTGATGTGAAGTGAAAATTTATGATTTTTTAAGAGGAAGACTAATCAGTCTAAAATTGCCATGAAGGCATTTAGACACAAAATAGGTTTATAGAATTCTCGTTTTAGCTTTTACCCTTTTTTGGAATATTTTGAAATCTAAAACTCGGAGTTTAAAACTTTATAGGGATTGTTCTCTGTATCCTTAGCGAAATACTCTTTTTGTTGGAGATAAATATTTTTTTGTTGTTCAAAAAAACAACCTTTTCCATCCTCCCGCATTTACATTCGTTTTTCAAAATTTAGTTCTGGGCGGGAAGGGATTGGATTTTGATTCTATTTTACCCCGGGTTAAAACCCGGGGCTACCAATATTTCGCACCTACGGCGCAATAAAAATCCAGTTGAAGTGCTAGGTTCTGTAGGTGGTGATATCCAGCTATTGGGATAATGTTAAAGACCCTTTGTGACCTCCGTGATAAACCATCGTTTCCTTGGTAGTAAATAAAATCTACTTTCTGGTTTTTCTGAAACCTGTCAGTCCAAGCTTATGATAGATACTTTCCTCATCCATTTCTCGAACCTCCCCCACCTTGAATCCTTCAATAGTAATTTTTTCCATGGACCATCGCACCAATCGTAACGTGGGATGCCCAACCGCTGCAGTCATTTTTCGCACTTGACGGTTTTTACCTTCAATTAAAGTCAAGGAAATCCAAGTATCTGGTATCGAAGCTCGATATCGAATCGGAGGATCCCGGTCAGGAAGTACTGGTATGGGGTCTAAAAGTTTGGCAATC
>CAWUWQ010000376.1:0-8431 GCA_963926065.1 uncultured Algoriphagus sp. | reverse complement strand
AAGGGGCTTCGGCCTCTTTTTTTTATCCTTTCTCCATCTCAAAAAACCTCAGCTCCGCATCCAAGTCTCCCAGAATCTTCCTAGACCGCTCAGGTCTGGCATCGGTCAGGAAGATCTGTCCAAAAGTTTGCTTGGAGATCAGCTGCATTAGCTGTGCAATCCGAAGATCATCGAGCTTATCAAAAATATCATCCAACAGCAGAAGGGGCTTTTCGCCTCTGGACTTTTCAAAGATCTGAAACTGCCCCAGCTTCAAGGCAATAATAAAGGACTTCTGCTGACCCTGACTCCCAATCTTCCGGATGGGATGATCACCAATCTGAAAGTTGAAATCATCCTTATGGATTCCAGCATTGCTATTTTTGGTAATCAGATCTTTTTTCCGAAGGCTCAAGAAATAGGAATCAAAATCTTCCCGTAAAGCTTCCGTCTCATAAGTGATGGTGACTTTTTCCTGCCCTTGGGAAATCTCTTCATAATCTCGCTGGAGTAGCGGAGCAAGCTCCTGTAGGAGTTCCGATCTCCGTAAAGCCAAAAACTTACTCAACCCAATCAATTGCTGATCATAGCTTTCCAATAAAGTCAAATCCCTCCTGCCAGTTTCAGCGCATTTCTTGAGTAAAGCATTACGCTGCTTCAAAAAATGATGGTACCGAATCAATTGATCCAGATAGCCATGATCGAGCTGTGAAATCAGCGCATCGAAAAATTTTCTTCGACCCTCGCTACCTCCCTTGATCAGCTCGGTATCATCCGGAGCGATCAATACCAAAGGAATCAAGCCCACATGCTCTGAGGTTTTATCCAAGGCCTTCCCGTTTTGGTAGATGAGTTTCTTCTTACCCAGCTCAAAAGTGCATCTCACCTCGATCAGTTTGTCGCTTAATTCAAATTGCCCTTTAATCGCAAAGAAATCCTGCTCATGCTGTACATTGAGGCTATCGCTGGATTGGACTGCACTTTTGGTAAGCGAGAGATAATGGATGGCGTCGAGAATATTGGTTTTCCCAGACCCATTGAGGCCAACAAAGCAGTTCAATTGAGCGCTGAAGTCGAAATGACGCTTTTCATGATTTTTGAATTGGATAAGATCAAGCGACTTCAGATACATGGATGGGGTAATTATTTTGGCGGTAGCCTGATTTTTAGGGATGGTTGCTTATATTTGAAATCTAAAAATAGCACATTTTGATTTTAAGATATGGCAAAGAAAACTGCAGCGACCAAGTCTAAGGTTAACTATTCAAAAGAAACTTATACGTATTGGTACGAAAGCATGCTCCTAATGAGGAGATTCGAGGAAAAGGCAGGACAGCTTTACGGGCAGCAAAAAATCAGAGGATTCTGTCATTTATACATTGGTCAGGAAGCTTGTGCCTCTGGTGCAATTTCCGCTTTGACCAAAGATGACAAATGGATCACCGCTTACAGATGCCACGCACATCCTCTAGGTTTGGGCACAGATCCTGGTGCTGTGATGGCTGAGCTTTTTGGCAAAGCTACCGGAACTACCAAAGGAAAAGGTGGCTCGATGCACATTTTTGACAAGGAGAAAAATTTCTTTGGAGGACATGGAATCGTAGGTGCTCAAGTGCCAATGGGACTTGGTCTAGGTTTCGCTGAGAAATATAAAGGCACTAAAAATCTTGCAATATGCTACATGGGAGATGGTGCTGTTCGTCAGGGAGCATTTCACGAAGCGCTCAACTTGGCCATGCTTTACAAGACTCCAGTAATATTTGTGATCGAAAATAACGGTTACGCAATGGGCACAGCAGTAAAGCGCTCCTCGAATGTCGATGATCTTTCGACTCTAGGAGAATCTTACGATATGCCTTCATTTGCAGTAGATGGAATGAATGTCGAAGCAGTGCATGAAGCAGTGGCGGAAGCAGCCGAACGTGCTCGCAGAGGCGACGGACCAACCTTATTGGAGATGAGAACTTATCGCTACAAAGGGCACTCCATGTCAGATCCTCAAAAATATCGAACCAAAGAAGAGGTCGAAGAATACAAACAACGAGATCCAGTGGAGCAAGTATTGGGAACAATCCGAGACAACGCTATTCTGACAGAAGAAGAAATCGAAGCGATCATCGCCAAAGTGAAAACTCAAGTGACTGATG
Organism: uncultured Algoriphagus sp.; assembly: GCA_963926065.1. Taxonomy (GTDB): domain Bacteria; phylum Bacteroidota; class Bacteroidia; order Cytophagales; family Cyclobacteriaceae; genus Algoriphagus. Next base: position 6,305 of record CAWUWQ010000376.1, on the reverse strand, counting down.
CAGTCAAATTTGCCGAAGAATCTCCTTGGCCTGATGGAATGGATGCGTACAAAGACGTCTATATGCAAGAGGACTATCCTTTTGTAATGGAGTAAACATTTATTATTCAATAGCTTAAGCCATGAATTAAGATTCAAATTCATGGCTTTTGCATTTGGCTTTGGTTAAATTATAAAAACCGTATATTTGCGGCTGAAAATCGGGTAACATGGCAACGAAACAATCTAAAAAAACACAAGATCAAAACGATCTAATAGAAAACCCTGAAGTAATCGCTTCAAGATTAGAAAAGGGAGAGGTTTTTTTAAAGCAGAATAGTAGAATTTTAGCAGGCGTTTTAATCGCTGCGGTAATATTGATTGGAGGTATTTTATACTTTCAGATCAATACCCAAAATCAGAATGTGGATGCACAGAATGAAATGTTCCAAGCGGTTTATTTCTTTGAGCAGGATAGCATTCAGTTGGCATTGGACGGTGACGGAATCAATCCGGGCTTCCTTTCTATCATTGAAGACTATCCGCGCACAGATGCTGCGAACTTGGCAAACTTCTATGTAGGATCAATCTATCTTTCTGAGCGAAAGTACGCAGAGGCATTGACCCATTTGGAGCAATTCTCAGCTGACGACTACCTAGTGCAAGCGAAATCTTACGCCTTAATCGGTGATGCTAATATGGAATTGGGCAATGTAGATCAGGCAATCACCAACTACAAGAAAGCCGCTGATACTAACGAGAATAAATATTTCACTCCGAAATACTTGAATAAACTTGCTGTTGCTTACGAAGAATCTGGAAAGATTCAAGATGCAATTGCTACTTATACTACAATTGAAGAAGTCTATTACGAGTCATTTGAATTTGCTGGTGCACGAAAACATAAAGCCCGCTTAGAAGGCTTGGCCGCTCAGTAATGCTTTGATTGCAATGCATTCTAAAAGAGTAAGGCCTAGAGGTCTTACTCTTTTTTTTGTTCATTCCATGACCTCTTCCCATACCATTCTTTTAAACTTTATCTTTATCTCTTGTATTGATATTCTTAATACTTGATTCTTCGATCTTGGCTCTAAAATCTAACATCTAATATTCTCCCAATGGCTACATCACTTAAAAGTCTCAGCGAACATTCGTCTAAAAATATTCTAGACATCAGCGGTAAAACCTTTGGTATCATCGTCTCCGAATGGAACGAGGAAGTCACTGAAGCTTTATTTTCAGGCGCTTATCAAACTTTAATTCAACACGGAGCAAAGAAAAAAAATATCATCCGAAAGAATGTTCCAGGTTCATTTGAACTGTCGCTAGCTGCACAGTGGCTTGCACAGGAAGAATCAATCGATGCCGTAATCTGCCTAGGATGTGTAATACAAGGAGAAACAAAGCATTTTGATTTCATCTGCGACGCAGTGGCTCATGGTATTACGAATGTCAGCCTAAAGTACAACAAACCTGTAATTTTTGGGGTTTTGACTCCAAATACCCAACAACAAGCATTGGATCGCGCAGGAGGAAAGCATGGCAACAAAGGCGATGAAGCTGCCATAACAGCTATCAAAATGCTAGGCTTCTAAGAAGAAACATTTACGAATCGTAGGTCACAAAAAGAAAATGGTTGAGCTAATGAGAATTAGCGGAAGCTAAAACTTGATTACAAACGATGTTCCCTTCTGAATACTACAGAAAACCTCTGTTTTTCTTTGCGGTTTAACCTACTTTCAAAAAATCCACCACGCTCAAAAACCTATTGTATGAAAATCATGAAATTCGGAGGGACCTCAGTGGGTCGCCCAGAACGTATGCATCAAGTCAAAGATCTGATCACAAGAGGGGACGAACCAAAAATCGTCGTGCTTTCTGCTCTATCAGGCACGACCAATGCACTCATTGGGATTGGAGAAGCATTAGCTGCTGCTGACCGAGCGCTTGCAAAATCTAAAATCGATGAATTAAATGCCCATTATTTGAGCTTCTATCCTGAGCTGCTAAAAACTGATGCGGCAAGAGAAAAAGCAGAAGCAATTATCCTAGAGCATTTCGAATTTTTGAATATTATCCTAAAAATCTCCTTTAATGAGGCGATTAATCGGGATATTTTGGCACAAGGCGAGCTGCTTTCTACCAAATTATTCCAAACACTTTTGGAGGAATTAAATATCCCTTCCATTTTCTTGATCGCTTTGGATTTCATGAGCATTGATGAGAATTCCGAACCAGAATTAAGTAAAATCTCTGAAAAATTGACTGCAATCCTTGCGCAACATCCGGGAGAAAAAACCTTCGTGACTCAAGGATATATTTGTAAGAATCATCGAAATGAAGTCGATAACCTCAAGCGAGGTGGATCTGACTATACTGCTTCGTTAATAGCGGCTGCCATCCAAGCAACCGCCTGTGAGATCTGGACTGATATAGATGGAATGCACAACAATGACCCAAGGGTGGTTGACCGTACTCGCCCAATCGCTGAGATGTCCTTTGATGAAGCTGCAGAGCTAGCTTACTTCGGCGCAAAAATTCTTCATCCAGCCTCGATCTGGCCCGCACAACAATTTAATGTTCCGGTGAAACTGCTCAATACCATGCAGCCAGAAGCTTTGGGGACTTTAATTAAAGAAAAGGTGGAAACTATTGGGGTAAAGGCTATCGCTGCCAAAGACGGGATCACCGCCATCAAAATCAAATCAAGCCGAATGCTTTTAGCTTATGGTTTCTTGCGAAAGGTATTTGAGATCTTTGAGAAGTATAAAACTCCGATCGATATGATCACTACTTCCGAGGTGGCAGTCTCTGTAACCATTGACGATTTGATGCATTTACCACAAATTCTGGAAGAATTGAATCAGTTAGGAACAGTAGAAGTGGACCAAAATCAAACGATTATTTGTATTGTGGGAAATATGGTTTCCGAAACGAAAGGTGTACTTAAATCCGTTATGGATTCTTTACTTCCTTACCCTATCAGAATGGTCTCCTATGGTGGAAGCAGACATAACGTCTCTGTACTATTGGATTCTACCTATAAAAAGGCCGCACTTCAGGACTTGAATGAAGGGGTCTTCAGCTGGGAGATTGAAAATTAAGAGATTAACAAATCTTTTAACCAATTAGAATAATTTGAAAAGCAGGAATTTTGTCCGGCTCGTTTATTAAAAAAGATTCGTATTACTTTTGTCAGATGGAAAAAGATAACCCTAAACAGGGATTTCTTCAGCGATTACAAACCAAGTGGAAACTCGATAGTTTATTTCAGGTAGTGATGGTCTTGGTAGTTTTTGCCTGTACCGGTTTCACTATACTCTTTATCAAAAATCCAATTCTCGATTTTTTTGGTGTAGAAAAAGGTGGTTTTCTAAACACACTCCTCTACTTGCTTCTAGTCCTTCCACTCTACCAAATTTTCCTGCTGATCTATGGATTTGTATTTGGTCAGTTCCGCTTTTTCTGGGAAAAAGAAAAGCAGATTTTTAGAAGGATTGCTCAGGTTTTTAGTAAAAAGACCAAATAGCATCAAAGTTTCTCGAGCTCAACTGATCCTACTCCAATTCACCGCATGCTTCTTTTGCTGGCGAATCTGGCGAAGAATTGGAGCATTTTCGGGAAGATTCAAAGTTGGGTCATTTGCCAATACCTGCTGAGCGGCATCCCGAGCTAAGGTCAAGATTGGGGCATCTTTGCTCAAGTCAGCAATCAACAGATCCGTGATCCCGCTTTGCTGTGTACCCATCAAATCTCCCGGACCCCGCAATCTCAAATCCACATCCGCAATCTCAAAACCGTCATTGGTCCGCACCATCGTATCCAACCGGACTCTCGAATCTTTGGACAATTCATATTTGCTCATCAGCACGCAATAGCTTTGCTCCGCCCCTCTTCCGACTCTACCACGTAGCTGGTGAAGCTGAGAAAGCCCAAACCGCTCGGCATTTTCTATAATCATTACAGAGGCATTTGGGACATTGACGCCTACTTCTATCACCGTGGTAGCCACCATGATTTTCGTTTCGCCTTTTACAAATCGCTTCATCTCGTACTCTTTGGCATCCGCTTTCATATCGCCATTCAAGATGCTGATTGGATAATTTGGAAAAGCTCGGGTAATGCTTTCAAATCCATCCATTACATTCTTCAAATCCAATTTCTTGGACTCTTCGATCAATGGATAAACGATGTAAACCTGCCGCCCTTTTTTGACTTCTTCGTTGATAAATCCAAAGACTTTCAAGCGATCCTTATCAAAGCGGTGCACTGTTTGGATGGGTTTTCGTCCAGCAGGCATCTCATCGATAACCGATACATCCAGATCACCATAAAGTGTCATCGCCAAAGTTCGCGGAATCGGTGTAGCTGTCATGACCAATACATGTGGGATAAAGACCTCATTTTTTGCCCAAAGCTTCGCCCGCTGCGCTACTCCAAATCGATGCTGCTCATCTACAATCGCCAATCCTAAGTTTTTAAATTGTACGATATCTTCCAAAAGTGCGTGTGTACCTATCAGAATTTTGAGTTCGCCCGAAAGTAAATCCTCATGAATCACTCTTCGCTGCGCCTTCTTTGAAGACCCAGTCAGCAAAGCGATCTTTATGCCCATCATATCGGCAAACTCTCTTAATCCATCATAATGCTGATTTGCAAGGATCTCCGTAGGCGCCATCAGGCAAGTCTGTGCTCCTGAGCTTATCGCAATCAACGCACAGATAAAAGCCACCATCGTCTTCCCACTTCCCACATCACCTTGGATCAAGCGATTCATTTGCTTTCCTGACTTCAAATCCTGAAAAGATTCTCGGATTACTCGCTTTTGCGCACCCGTCAGTTCGAATGGGATATGGTTATTATAAAACTCAGTTAGCAATTCCGTATTCCCTAAGACTTGTCCCTTGTACTTTTCAGTACGCGTGACTTTCATCTTGAGAAGTCGAAGCTGTAGGTAAAAAAATTCTTCAAACTTCAATCGCTTCCGAGCTCGCAGCAGTAAGTTGGGTTCAGAAGGGAAATGGATTTGCTTAATCGCTTCTTGCCGATCGATCAATTGATATTGATCCCGGATGGCATCAGGAATCGTCTCTTGGATATGAGGCAAACTTCCCTGCACTAATCCTTCCATGATCTTGGAAATACCCCGCGAATCCAAAAATCTATTTCTAAGCTTTTCCGTTGTAGAATAGACTGGCTGAAAATTATTCCGTTGCTCATTTGCAACGGTTACAGACTCCATTTCTGGATGTGCAATGCTCCATTTTCGCCCAAAAAGAGCAGGTTTCCCTAGAAAAATGAAAACCCCGCCGATTGGCAATTTCTTTTGAACCCACTGAATTCCTTTAAACCAAGTGAGCTCCATCTCACCAGTTTCATCTGCTACATGGGCTACCAATCGGTTTTTATTCCCCATTGATACCAGCTCAACTTTTTGGATTTTAGCAATGATTTGCACGTTTTCCAGCTCTGCTGAAAGCTCTCCTATTTTGAAAAATTTTGTCCGGTCCTCATAACGAAATGGATAGTGCTGCAGTAATTCTCCATACGTAAAAATATTCAGTTCTTTATTCAGCAGTGCCGCTTTCTGCGGTCCTACGCCTTTTAGAAATTCAATTTTGGTGTCGAAAAAGCCTGCCAAGGAATCTGATTTTTAGGAATGAAGCAAAATAGCCCGAGTCTTCTCAATAGACAATAAAAATATCTTGAATTGTCAAGATTCAATAGAAATCCCTGTGATTTTGGAAAATATAAGTTCCAGATCAGCTCGGTGGGTCTGCAAGCTTTGAAGCAAAATCATTTGGTTTTTGGCTCGATGCAAGTTTTGCTCGTGATAAGCAACTTGATAATACGCATTGCCTTCGAGATGGTCGGTGAAAAACCTAACACCCATCAAGCAAGTCATCACCTCACCACCAATCAGCAAAGATTTGGCCTCTTCTTGACTCATCCAGTCGCCTGCACCGGTCCAATAACCTATTAGTAGATTTTCGAAAATTGGCAGCAGCACTTTTTGATTTTCCCAAGACTGACTTATTTCCTCTTCCGCGCTGGCCACTGTTCTGACCAAATCTCCAAAGTCATAAAGCAAATAACCCGGCATAATGGTATCCAAATCAATTACTGCGGCCACTTTCGAGAGGTCTGACGAGAAAATCAGATTATTGATTTTGGTGTCATTATGCGTGATTCGAAGCGGAATATCATGAATGATCTTGAGGTAAGATTCCACGAGTTGCTTCTGTGTTAGATAAAAGTCCAGAATTAGGGTTTCCTCAGTGCTTAAGTTTTGGGAGGATTTTGCCACTTCTTCCAATCGATCAAACC
>CAWUWQ010000375.1:0-4422 GCA_963926065.1 uncultured Algoriphagus sp. | reverse complement strand
GATCCTGGGGTCAAAGCTCAATCCCAATTCCTCAATCTTTCAGATCGAGATCTAAATCCACTAGCTCCACTTCCTCCACCTTTCGCGCCTAAGGCAAAATCGATCATCTACCTTCATATGGCTGGTGCGCCTTCACAGTTGGAGCTTTTTGATTACAAGCCTGAGCTTCTGAAATACGATGGAAAACCTTGTCCCGAGTCTTTACTTGAAGGTCGCCAATTTGCTTTTATTCGCGGAGTCCCAAATCTTCTAGGACCACAAGCAAAATTTGCGCAGCATGGTGAGTCAGGTGCTTGGGTTTCGGACTATTTGCCCCATTTTTCATCAGTAGTGGACGAGGCGGCTTTTTTGAAAGCAGTTCATACCGATCAATTTAACCATGGTCCTGCCCAACTTTTCATGCAAACTGGAAGTCCCAGGCTAGGTAGACCAAGTATCGGAAGCTGGGTGACTTATGGATTGGGTACTGAAAATCAAAATTTACCCGGATTTGTGGTCCTGACTTCCGGAGGAAAAACTCCTGATGCTGGAAAAAGTGTTTGGGGTTCGGGTTTTTTACCTTCGGTCTATCAAGGTGTACAATGTCGCTCAAAAGGCGATCCTGTACTTTACCTAAAGGATCCTGATGGAATGACCCGAGATATGAAAAAATCGGTGATCGAAGCCATCAATTCAACTAATGAAGAAAGCTTTAAAGACTTTGGTGACCCGGAGATCTTGGCCCGAATTAATCAATACGAAATGGCCTATCGCATGCAAATCGAAGTTCCCGAAGTAATGAATATCAATGATGAACCTAAAGCCATTCATGAACTGTATGGTACAAATCCAGGTGAAGAGTCCTTTGCCAACAACTGTCTTTTGGCAAGAAAATTAGTGGAAAAAGGAGTTCGGTTTGTCCAATTATACGATTGGGGCTGGGACACGCATGGCACTAGCAAAGAAGGCTCAATCGATCTAGGACTTCGGAATAAATGTCGAGAAATCGATCGACCGATCACTGCACTGCTCCTTGATTTGAAGCAACGAGGACTGCTCGAAGAAACGCTTGTTGTCTGGGGTGGAGAATTTGGGAGAACTCCAATGCAGGAAAATCGCGAAGGGAAAGAGCAAGGCTTTAAGGGGAGAGATCATCACGGGGAGGCTTTCACGATGTGGATGGCTGGTGGCGGGATCAAGAAAGGCGCAAGTTATGGTCTCACAGATGAGTTTGGTTTTTCGGGAATCGATGAGCGAGTTTCTGTGCACGATATTCATGCATCCATTTTACACCTCATGGGTTTCAATCATGAGAAATTCACCTACGACTTTCAAGGCAGACCCTTCCGACTTACGGATGTTGAGGGCGAGTTAATTCATTCCATCTTAGCTTAGTCGAATGGAATTTATTTTACCACTTTTGGGCAGATTTCACCCACTATTCGTCCATTTACCTATTGGAATTCTACTTTTCGGGATTTTATTGGTCTTTATTCCTTCCAAAACCAACGCTACATTTTTACCAAGTATCCGAATCGCATTCTTAGTGGGATTCATAGTTGGGCTGATGTCAGCAATTTCCGGTTTTCTCCAGTATCAACAGGAGGGCTATACTTGGGATACTGTCCAAATACATTTAATCTTGGGCTGGATCACTGTTATTTTCTCCTTAGGACTATATTTTCAATTTAGGAAAGCGCAAGAACTCACGCAGCCATTGAAAATTCAAAGCGGGCTTATTTTTTTATTTATCATGCTCACCAGTCATTTTGGAGGAAATATCACTCATGGGGAAGACTACTTCTTGGAAGTATTACCTCCTGGCTTACTAGCTACCTTTGGCATAGAAACTCAAACGGTTGCCCAATTCACATTGGACGAGAATTCTTGGGAGGAAGCACTTTTCTATGATGGAGCTATCCAACCGATCCTCAATTACAATTGCAGCTCATGCCATAATCCCACAAACCTGAAAGGTGAATTAGACCTGAGTACAATCAAAGGATTAATGAAGGGTGGAGAAAACGGAGAAATTCTAAAGGTTGGTAATTTGAAGGAAAGTGCACTTTATGCTCGCCTGATTCTTCCCCATGAGGACGAAGAACACATGCCTCCGGCTGAAAAGCGACAGCCCAAAAAAGAAGAAGTCGAGTTAATTAAGATTTGGATTGAAACTGGTGCTTCGGTAGATAAAACATTAGCTCAGGCTACGGTAAAAAGGACTTCAGTTCAAGCCTTTTTCAGAAAGGAAGAGAATCCATTTTTTCCAATCACAGATCTAAAACCGGTTTCTTCAGACACCCTGTCTTTACTTCGCGCAAAAGGTTTTTTTGTAGAGCAAATCTCAGCGGACAACCCCTTACTTCGGATCTCTTGCTTGAACTTCCCTGCATTTAGTGAGAAGGATTGGAAGAGTTTGAAAGAAATTTCCGGGCACATCACTTATTTGGATCTGAGTGACACCAAAGCTTCTGAGTCAATTATTGATTCTATTTCAGGATTAACTCACCTAACTACACTCAAGTTGAATGGAATAGAAATAGAGGGGAAAGGCTTGGCTAAATTAAAAGACTCCAAGAATCTGAAATTGCTTTACCTCAACTCGACAGCCCTCACTTTAGAAAATTTGACACAATTGGATGGGCATCCATCACTTGAAAAAGTCTATATATTCAAAACCCCGGCTTCAGGTCAAGAAAAAAGAAATTTTTCCTTTCACCTAGAAACAGGGGATTTTTTATTGCCAAAATTAGCCTCAGATACGATTGTATATTAAGAGATTTTAGAACCAATCTCCGCTGGATCAAATCCCAAAGTAATCGAACCATCACCATAGACGATAACTGGTCGTTTGATCATACTCGAGTTCTCAATTAGAATAGGAATAGCGCTTTTTTGATTCTCTAAAGCCTCTTTTTGGGCATCAGACATTTTTCTAAACGTAGTCCCTTGCTTATTCACTAGCTTACTTATCTCAGTTTTTTCTAAAAACCCTTGTAATAACTCCGCTGTTGGCTTTTGCTTTTTGTAATCGAAAAACTCAAAAGGGACTCCCTTTTCCTGAAGGAAGTCAAAAGCTTTCTTCATCGTATTGCAATTCTTAATCCCGTATACTTTTACTGACATAGTCTTCTTTATCCTAAAATCTCCTTTATGCTTTCCTCGTGCGCATTCAAAATTTGTCCGATTATTTCATCTGTCAGGGCGATAGAAAGAAATAAACTCTCAAACTGACTTGGTCCCAAATACACCCCTCTTCTAAGCATCGCTTGGAAATATTTCCCAAATAATGCTGTATCAGACATTTTCGCAGAATCAAAATCAGTGACATTTCCTGATGTGAAAAATAAGGAATACATACTTCCGAGTTGATTGATCGTATAGTCTACCCCAAGTTTCTGATTAATTGAAGCAAATCCGCTGGAGAGTTGCATCCCTATTTCATTAAGACGAGTATAGACTTCTGGATGATCATTTAAGTAATGAAGCATTCCTAACCCTGCAGCCATCGCGATTGGATTTCCAGAGAGAGTTCCTCCTTGATAAACCGGTCCAACTGGAGATACAAAATCCATGATTTCTTTTTTGCCACCATAGGCTCCTACCGGCATACCTCCACCGATAATTTTCCCTAAAGTGGTCATATCTGGAGTCACACCAAATAGCTCTTGAGCCCCACCTTTTGCAAGACGGAATCCAGTCATCACCTCGTCAAAGATCAATATTATTCCCTCTCGAGTACAGATTTCTCTCAAGCCTTGAAGATAGCCCGGCATTGGCAAGCAAAGCCCCATATTTCCTGGAACAGGCTCCAAGATCAAAGCTGCAATCTCTCCTTTGTTGGCCGATATCAATTTCTCAATAGCCTCCAAGTTATTATAAGGAGCTAAAAGCGTGTCTTTCGCTGTTCCTTTTGTTACCCCCGGTGAATCAGGATTCCCCATAGTCATAGCACCAGATCCTGCTGCAATCAAGAATGAATCACCATGCCCATGATAGTGACCTTCCATTTTGATAAATTTATCACGCCCAGTATAGCCACGTGCTACTCGAATGGCGGACATGGTGGCTTCAGTGCCCGAATTTACCATACGGACTTTTTCTACGGAAGGAACCATAGATACAATGAGCTCAGCGATTTCTACTTCTCTGGCTGTAGGTGCACCGAAAGAGGTACCGCTTTCCATTGCTTTGATCACAGCCTCCCGAATCAAAGGGTGATTATGACCAAGGATCATGGGCCCCCAGCTGTTGATTAGTTCGATGTAGGCATTATCATCTTCATCATATATAAAAGCCCCATCGGCTTTTTTGATAAATAATGGATCACCTCCAACGGCACGAAATGCACGAACGGGTGAATTCACGCCACCGGGAATAAAATTTTGAGCACGGGCAAAAAGCCGCTTGCTTTCAGAACGATTCATGGATTAATTTAATGGT
>CAWUWQ010000374.1:0-4265 GCA_963926065.1 uncultured Algoriphagus sp. | reverse complement strand
GCCACCCGATACCCATGTCCATTTTCATCCAGCCCAAATTTGGCCAGCGCCTGAATCCGATCTTCAATCCGCTTACGGTTTACCATAGGAAGGCTTTGGGAAAAAGAAATCGCCTGAGCGTCCAGCAATCCAAATGCTGTCAATCCCAACCTGGTTAGTGCTGTATTTTTAAGAAAGGCTCTTCTACTCCTGTCATGTGGATTTTATTCGTTTAAACTAGTCAAGATCGGTTAATTTCTAGTAATCTAACCGATTTTTTGGCTGAAAAAAATTGGTCTGGATAGGTCTTTGGTTTAAAAAAAATAGTGGTTTAACCTATAAAAAATGGGTTTGTAAAGTAAGGAAGGGCAAGGCGTTTAAAAATGATTTGGCTACGGCTAGCGGAGGCTGTTTTCAAATCTAGGATTCTATCCTATCAAAATCTTCGTATTGCCCTTACATTATAAACATTGTACTTATCATACAGTGTCAGCTCAAAATAATCAATAAAAGCCTTTCTCCAAGCAGCTTCGGTGGTTTTACGTTCTGTCGAACTCCAGTAGGGAGTTTATAATGAAAGCTAACATCGAAAAAGGTAACTACTGGTTGAACTTTTCAAGTACTTAACAAAGTATCCTCTTTGCATGATGGTTTCAAATAGCACTTTAAGGTATTAGCTTCATCGTCTACGCTGTGGGTATTCCAATTAGTAGACCATAGCGTATTCTAACTGTGTTTTAGTTTGACCGTGAACCGTTTAAGTGAGATTACCTTTTCGGTCAAACTTGTCTTAGACCACTCCGTCTATAGCGCGTACCCACAAATAGAAGACCGCTAATATAAAAATAGCCCAGCGGCCAACTGAACCGACTACTTTTGCGCCATGTTTAGAACGGCCTTATGCCTATTAGGACTTGTACTTTGCACTTCTACTGCGATTGCTCAAGACATAGTATTTAAAAAAATAGATACCCCCATTCTGATCGATGGAGAGATTGATGAAATATGGGCGGAAGCAGATTCTGCCTTTGATTGGATGCAGTATTTCCCCTTTGATTCTTCTTTGGCTGTAAACCAGTCGGTGGCCAAAGTGCTTTATGATGATAAGAATATTTATATTCTTGGAGTGATGTACAGTGCCTCGGAAGACCGTGAATACGTAACTCCTTCACTACGGCGAGATTTTAGAGGAGCTGCAAATGATAACTTTACGGTCATTTTTGACACGTTCCAAGATAAAACAAATGCCTTTACGTTTGGGATCAATCCTTTTGGGGTTCGTCGCGAGGGTTTGGTGGCGAATGGAGGAAGTGGTGAGAGTGCGTTAAGTCTGGACTGGGATAATGTCTGGAGAGGAGAAGCAAAGATTTATAAAGGATACTGGGTCGCTGAAATTGCCATTCCACTAAACTCCTTAAGATTTAATGAAGGGCAGAAAAATTGGAATCTTAATTTCTACCGAGTGGATAGCGAGTATGCGGAACGATCCACCTGGGCACCTATTCAGCGGAATTTCATGCTCTTTAATCTGGCCTCGCTACGAGTAGCCGAGTGGGAAGAACCTACCAAAAAAAGTGGGAAAAACTTTTCCGTTATTCCTTTTTTAGCAGGTAATTATAATCAAAATTTTGAGGAGGGTAAGAATGCCCAAAAAGGTTTAAATGCAGGTTTTGACTTGAAGTATGGGATCACCCCTGGCCTGAATCTGGACCTTACGGTAAATCCTGACTTTTCCCAAGTAGAAGTAGATCAGCAAGTCACAAATCTGGATCGATTTGAAATTTTCTTTCCTGAGCGAAGGCAGTTCTTTTTAGAGAATGCGGATCTTTTTGCCAATTATGGCCAAAGGGGAAACACGCCATTTTTCAGTAGAAGGATAGGTGTATCCCGGGATGAAAGTACTGGGCAGAATATTCAATCCCCTATCCCGCTAGGGTTGCGACTTAGTGGTAAGGTAAACGACAATCTTCGAATCGGCGTCTTAAGCATGCAAGTCGCAGATGATGAGGCGGCCAGTTTGCCTTCGTACAATTATTCCATGGTTTCAGTGCAGCAAAAAGTCTTTACCAGATCAAATATTTCGGCTTTTCTAGTCAATAAGCAGACCTTTGCGGATCCAAAAGAATATAGCGATAGCCTCTACAATGAGTGGGACAGAACTTTGGGAGCGGAATACAATCTTGCTTCTGCTAACAACAAAATCAATGGCAAGTTTTTCTACCATCAAAACATCAATCAAGCAGAATTGGACGGCGCGTTCACCGCAGGAATGGATATGCAGTACAGCGTACCTGAATGGTCACTCAACATGCGTTCGCAAATCATAGGGGCGAATTATGCTCCGGAGGTAGGCTTTGTCCGAAGAAGGGATATTCAACAACTGGCCATGACCTACCGAAGAAGTTTCTTTCCGTCAACGGGAGGAGTACAACGGCATGGTCCAGGCTTGGACTTTGACATTTTGGGTAATGACACCTATGGCATGCTTGATTGGGATGCGAATATACTCTATGATATCACCTGGCGCTCTTCCGCTCAATTTTCCATGCGTTTGCGGAGGCAATACACGTTTTTGATCAATGGTTTTGACCCAAGTGGAACAGATGGTATCCCCCTTCCTGCCAATTCCGAATACACCAATAATGTGATTATTGCCCGATATCAATCCGATGAGCGGAAAAAATTATCTTATGAACTGAGTACCCGGTCGGGGGAATATTTTAACGGAAAGCGCTGGAATCTCGAAGGGAGTATTCAGTGGCGCTATCAGCCATTGGGCTTTACCAGTATTGATTTTGCATATAATGGCATCAGATTGCCAGACACCTATAATGATGCAAACCTTTTTCTGATCGGTCCAAGATTTGACTTTACCTTCAGTAAATCACTCTTTTGGACTACTTATGTCCAATATAACAGTCAGATTGATAACGTAAATATCAATTCCCGATTACAGTGGAGATTCGCACCTGTTTCGGATTTTTTCTTGGTTTATACGGATAATTACCTTGCGGAAAATCAGGAAGGTTTTATTCAATTTGGCGGTTCCAAATCCCGCGCATTGGTATTCAAGATGACCTACTGGTTGAATTTGTAGCTTGCCGCCAAGGACTTGATGCCACTCAAAATGGGGACTAAAATGCTTATTTTCTCGAGGATATTAGGTGCGCAATATGAAGTAAAGTGTATAAAAACCAGGTGGAATTCCCGCCCATACGCGCTCGCAATTGTTATGAATTTTAGTATTCAATCAGTTCGTTCTCCTTGTTTCTGATACTATTTATATTCTTAATTATAGTCAAGTTGATTCTAGACCTGAGTTGGTACGTTTCCCTGGGCTGTTTTTCCAGGAGGACCAGGCATTGAGGGGGAGTTCTCCTGATAGCTTTGCTCGCCTCACCTGACTGTGATATGGTAGCAATTCTGCTTTCTTTCCTTGATGACGTAGATCTTATTGATCTCTTGGAAGTAATTTAGGACCGCTTCCAATTGCTTTTGGGCCTTGTAGTTGAATGCCTTCTTTCCATTAAATCGGATGTAAGAGATATCAAATGAGACGCCATAGGAGTGTGAACTGTTTCCAGCAGTCGCATTTCGATTTCTTCGGTACAGTTTCTTTTGTTGATCCATGGTGCGTGTGACGGAGGAAACGGTGAAATAGCTTTCTCCTCCGGCATTGGCTTGGAAGGTTTTGCCAAGCTCCTCCAGTACTTTTTTGGCCTCCGGTGTCATATAAGGATGGCTATGGGTAAGCTTGTCCACGCGATAGCCTAGTCCTGAATTTGCTTCGACCAAAGATTGATTAACCACGTAGTCAAACAGTAGCTTTTCATCCCCAATTAAGCCCACTCCCTTGGTCTCGGCAGCAAGAAGATGATCGTCATAGGCATCTTTGCCCAGCCGACCTCTAAATCGCTCGAGCTCAGGGATGATGAAAATTTCCTCAGGCATATGTAAGGCATCTGATACATCCGGAGCTTCGGTATCCAAGGCAATATCTAGGAAACTGGAGTAGGTTTCGCTGAGTTGTTTTTTAAGGTCAGGCCGATAGGTGACCATAGCCAGAGTGACAAGTGAAAAAAGGCTTAAAAAGGAAAAAACTAAGAATAGCGTGGTTTTCTTCATTCGAGAAAGAATTGCTCTTTTTGTGAATAAGACTCAAGTTAAGGATAGGAATGAATCAAGCCAATGTTTTTTTTAGAGTGGGTATATTCAACTAGAAACGGCAGGCAGGAGTGTTTTCTTCAGAAAATTGTAGTGAAATCCGCCTAGAAACGATGTTTTAG
>CAWUWQ010000373.1:0-3340 GCA_963926065.1 uncultured Algoriphagus sp. | reverse complement strand
AGGCCAAAGATTTGGTAAAAAGCGGCTATATCGGTAAAATCAGGAAGGTGAATATCTGGTCAAACTTTAATTATGGACTTGGCAACTTGACCAAGCCTGTGACTCCGGTACCGGAAGGCGTGGATTATGATTTTTGGCTGGGCCCAGCGACTTCCAGAACTTTCAACTCAAATCGCTTTCACGGTAGCTGGCGACATTTCTGGGATTATGGCGGGGGATTAATGTCTGACTGGGGAGTACATTTATTGGACATGGCAATCTGGGTGGAAGAAAATCCGGCAGTCCCTTCCCGAGTGCTCACCTATGCAGCTAATGTCAATAAAGAGAATCGGGATCGAGACACCTTCGACACCATGAATGTTCTGTATCCTAAGAAGGATTTTCTGATTAATTATGATATGAACGGCGGACTGCAAACTGGCCCGTATGGCAAACCTTACGGAATCGGATATGTGGGTGAAAAAGGCACATTGGTAGTCAACCGTGAGGGGTATGAAATCTATCCGGAATGGGATCCGGAAGCTAAAGTCCCAAAAATAGAAGCTAAGAAACTGGAAGGGATGACTGAAAGTCATAATCTCCATGTGGCCAATTTTGTAGCATGCATCAAAACCCGAAATCAACCCACTTGTCCACCAGAGGCTGGAAGAATTGCTGCCTTGCATGCACATATTCCAAATATCGCAGCACGGATTGGCGCGGAGGAACTTATCTGGGACGAAACAAAGCGAATGTTCACAAATAGCTCAGCTGCCAATGAATTGATTTGGCCAAACTATAGAGCGCCTTGGACTTTGCCCAAAATACCTAGCACTACTTAAGCCTGATTCGCATCAAATGCATATCCGCGGTGATATATAAATACTTTTCTTCAGCGTCAAAAGCACAGTTTGCAGTAGCTTGACCTGTTTCGATAGTACCAAGATGCTTTCCTTCTGGATTGATGATCAAAACTCCGCCTGGCCCAGTAGCAAAAAGAACTCCTGAGGAATGAACTTTAAGGCCATCTGGCAAGCCTTTCTGCTCCGGCGAAATCATGCTGGTCACATCAAAAAGAATTTTCCCACTGAGCACCTCACCGGCCTCATCCAATTCATAGGCATAATAGCGTGCTTTCGCCGGATCTGATTGAGCGATGTAAAGTGTTTTTTCATCTGGACTGAGCGCGACTCCATTGGGGCGACTGAGACTGTCGATCTGCAAAGTCAAGGCACCATCCAACAATCGATACACTCCCTGAAAATCCAGACCCTTTTCATCCCACTCATCCAAACCGTAAGGTGGATCTGTAAAGAAAATAGAGGCATTGGAATGAACCACTAAATCGTTTGGACTATTCATTTTTTTTCCCTCCCATTCAAAGGCTAGGGTTTCGTACTCTGGCTTTGGGTTCAGAAGCGAGGTTTTGAGTTTTCCTACTTGACGAAGTCCATGCTGGCAAAGCAGTAGATTGCCTTCAAGATCCAAAGCAAGACCATTAGATCCTGGCTCTCGCTTATCCTTTCGCTCCCCAAAGTATCCTGAAGGTTCCAAGAAAATGGACAGGCTGTCCTGCTCAGTCCAGCGATAAATTTTATTTGCAGGCACATCAGAAAAAATCAATGCCTGTTGATCTTCCAACCATAGTGGCCCCTCAGACCAATCAAAACCTGATGACAGGATTTCTATTTTAGCATCTTCTGGAATCAAAGAATTGATTGATTGATCGATTCGATTGACATAACCGACAGTTGCATAGCGATCTGATGAAGTAATGGATTCAGTTTTTTTGCCCGAAAAAGTACAAGCTGATCCAAAAACCAAAATGAAAATAACAATGGGGTTTTTCATGGCCTTTAATTTAGCAGAAAATCAAATTCAAATCAAAATCTCTTCCACTGGCTTTATCAATCGGCATAGGAGCTTTTGTCTCGAGCAACCAATCCTTCAATTCTTCCCAAAGCTCCTCGGCTTTCTCCAGATGATTGCTTGCCAGATTCATTGCTTCTGAGCCATTTTCCAACAAAACCAGTTTGATAACCTTTGGTCTTTAGATATTCTACCAAAGTAAATCCCGAACTTTCCAGACCCTTAGTCCAATCTGCTGGAGGGTCAACGGACCAGTTTTTATCTTTGCGCTCGCCTACCAGAAAGTTGGTCAATCCTACCCGAGCAGGATGCTTTCCGGTGAGCATGGCAACCCGCGAAGGTGAGCAAACCGGGCTGGCAGAATACGATTGGAGGAACTTTACTCCATGACTTGCCAAACTATCCAAATGCGGAGTTTCGTTATACGGATTTCCAATTACACCTAGATCTGTGTAGCCCAGATCTTCTGTGAGGATAAAGAGGATGTTCGGCTTGGTTTGCTGAGCAAAACTTATGCTGCCTCCAGAAAAAAGCGAAAGCCCAAAAAGCAAAATTCCAACCTTATTTTTGACTTGCACGCTCTGCTGGATAAAGTGGAAACTGTGAATTACTAGTACGAGCCTGATCCATAAGCTGTGCTAATTCCTGGATTTTATCTGGATTTTGAACCGCTAGATTAGTGGTTTCAGACGGGTCCTTGCTGAGATCATAGAGTTCTAAAATCGGTTCCTCTGCACCAAAAACCTGCAGTTTTATTCCTTTCCAGTTTCCCTGACGAATGGCCTGCTTTCCTCCCTGCTCGTGAAACTCCCAATACAAATAGTCATGGATTATCTGCTGAGCATTCCCCAAAAGCGTAGGCAAAAATGATATTCCGTCTGTTTCCTTCTCAGGCTTGATTCCTGCTAGCTCAGAGAAAGTGGGAAGTAAGTCCCAAAAGGCGAATGTTTGATCACTTTCGGAACCCGCCTTTATTTTTCCCGGCCAGTAGGCAATCATCGGTGTGCGGATCCCTCCTTCGTAGAGGTCCCTTTTATGCCCCCTGAAAATTCCATTGCTATCAAAAAACTCCGGATCTGCCCCACCTTCTTGGTGCGCACCATTATCTGAGGCAAAAATGATAATGGTGTTTTCACTCAATCCCAACTCATCCAACTTTTCTACTACCTCAGCCACATACCGATCGATTCGCTCCACCATTGCGGCAAAAGTAGCATGAGGATAGGGCTGAGATTGGTAACCTGGAATCGCTATCTCAGGACCATAATCTGCTCTTTTTGACTTGGCAACATAAGCTGTCTCATTGGGGAATTTAGCCTTGTACTTTGCCAAAACCTCATCATCCGGCGCTGCCAATTCGGCATGAGGCATGACGATCGGCATAAATAGAAAGAAAGGGTTGTCTTGATTCTTTTCGATGAATTCCAAGGTTCTTTCCTGAATTACATCTGGAGCAAAATCACCTTTGATAGTCCAATCGTTCCCGGGAAGA